>JAKSQR010000160.1 GCA_024404065.1 Clostridia bacterium
AATGATGAGGAAACTGTAAAAAGGCGTATTGGTCTTCGCAGCATTCAGCTTGACCGCAGCAAGGACACCTACGGCGAAAATTTCCAGTTTTATCTTAATGGTCACTCCGTTTTTGCAAAGGGAGCTAATGTTATACCATTTTCCGCAATCCCTGAGTATGGCAAAAATGACAGCGTTGAGTATTATGTAAATTTAGTAGCAAATTCAAATTACAATATGCTCCGTATATGGGGCGGAGGGGAGTATGCAAGCGATTATCTTTTAGATTTATGTGATGAGCTTGGCATACTTATATGGCAGGATTTTTGCTTTGCCTGTATGATGTACCCCTTTGATGAGCCTGAATTTTTTGAGAATATAAAGGCTGAGGCATTGCAGAATATTAACCGCATAAAGCATCACCCCTGCCTTGCACTTCTTTGCGGTAATAATGAGATTGAAGAAATGCAGGTGTTACAGAAGCCTACAAAAGCAGGCAAGGGTTATGTAAATTGGTTTTATAATATTCTGCCACAGCTTGTTTCAGATAATTGTGATTTGCCCTATATCCCCACATCACCTGTGGGCAAAGGTGCTTTTGATGGCAATAAAGACGAAAGCTCAGGCGATTGCCACATGTGGGCAGTATGGCATGGTCTTATGCCTCTTGATTACTACGGCGGCAGATATGCAAGATTCCTCTCTGAGTTTGGTATGGAAAGCCTGCCATCTCTTAAAGCTATTGAAAAATTTGCAAAAGGGGATAATTCTGTTTATTCACCTGCATTTATGCAGCATCAGAAAACTCCTGACGGCAACCGCAAGCTGATGTATTACCTGTGTGAGGGCTTCAGCAATGAGGTAAGCTTTGATTTGCTGCCCTACCTTACAGGCATAATGCAGGCACAGTGTATTGAGGCGGCTGTAAACCACTTCAGGCAGAATAAGGGCAGATGTAATGGCGCAATTTACTGGCAGCTTAACGACGTGTGGAATGCTCCCAGCTGGTCCAGTGTGGATTTTGAAAAAGTGCCAAAGGCTTTAATGTATAAATCAAAAAGCTTTTTTGCACCTGTAAATATTACACACGAAGGCACATCTCTTTACATTCATAACGATACGATTTCAGATTTTTCTGCAAAGCTTGAAATTGAGAAATACTCAGCAGAAGGCTTTAACTTAATAAGCAAAGAAGAAAAGACTGTTTTAGTTAAGGCAGAGGAATTTGCAAAAATTCAGGATATAAGCATAAACTCAGGTGAGGTGCTTGTTGTAGCTGTAAACGGCGCAGAAAAATATGTATTTGATAATGCCCAGAAGCTTCCAACAGCAGAAATCACCTGTAACATAAGTAATAATGCAGTTACACTCTCATCAGATGTTTATACCCGCAATGTGTGTATTGAGTGTGACGGCGTAGCTGAGGAAAATTATTTTACTCTGCTTCCAGGTGAAAAACGCACAGTAAAAATCAATGGCAGCACCAATAATATGAGAATCCTTTGCGAAAATAATATAAATTTCCGCAGGGGCGTTAAGCAGAAGCTATTCAGATTTTTCTATAAAATGAAGCCTTATAATGCCGTTTCAGCATTATGGCACACCGCAAAATAATTTATGCCCGCTTTAATGCGGGCACTTTTTATATAACTGTTGACTATATGTATTTTTTTGATACAATAGGTTTAGTAATTATCGGGAGGTGCAGCTATGAAGGTATGCGCAATGTGCAATGCAGAGTGCGAGGATGATGCAATAAAATGTCCATCCTGTGAAAGTGAAGATTTCAGCTTTAAGTGTTATAGCTGTGGCGAATTATTTGATGCAGGCTTTTGTCCATTCTGCGGTGTTGAGGCAGGCAACAAGGGCAAAATGTGCCCTAACTGTAATAAGCTTTATTTTGGTCGCTCCTGCACAGACTGTGGCTACCGTGAAATTTCAGTAAATGCCAACAAGACCTACAAAATGAGTCAGGAGGCTGTTGAAAAAGCAGAGGCAGGGCTCAACGGCGGAGTTTCCGCTACTACAATCGGCATAAACGGAAAAAACATTTCTCCTGAGGCTCTTAAGCTTGCCGATATGGCAATGAACAGAACTCCCGGTATGCCCCTGAATTTCTCCGCGTTTTTACCTACCAAAAGTGATAAATCCCGTATGACAGCCTTTATACTTTGCCTGCTTTTTGGCTGGATGGGCTTCCATCAGTTTTATGTTGGCAACAATAAAAAAGGCATACTTTACGCAGCAACTATGGGTATGTTTGGCGTAGGTATAATTATGGATTTATATACAATTTTCAGTGGCAACTTTAAGGATAGCAAAGGATTGCCTTTGGAAAAATAGCAAAAAATAAACGGTGTGAGCAGTCACACCGTTTTTGTGTTTATATAAACAGGTTTTTGAATTTTTCTGTGGAGGCAAGGGATAATATACTGCCTTTGCCTACTATAATATGGTCAGTAAGCTTTATGCCTGTTTCGTTAAGCAAGGCGATTATTTCCTTCGTCAGCTCTATATCCTCGTGGGAGGGGGCAGCCTCACCATCAGGGTGGTTATGGGCAAGTATTACAGAGTCCGCATCTGC
>JAKSQR010000161.1 GCA_024404065.1 Clostridia bacterium
GCAAAATCAGTTTCAGATACCTTGTTATTGATAAATGCTGAAAGTACCTTCTGCTGATTGTACTCTGCTATTTCGTCTATATAAGCAAACTGCTGCTGGGCCTTTTCGAGAGCCTTTGCAGACATTGCTGTAACCTTTTCACTAAAATTAAAGAAAGACATTGCTAAGTTACCTCTTATAAATTCTGTTCATATCCTTAAAGAACTGTTTATTTGCGTTATTAAGCTGCTCCTTTGTAACACGGTAGCTCCAGTTGCCATCTGCCACACCGGGGGTGTTTATGCGGGTATCGGAGCCGTACATAAGGAAATCCTGTACAGGAATAATTGCCAGCCTGCTTACTGACTTGAATACTTCCCTTATAAGCAAGGGTGAAGCACCTCCCCAATCGCCGCCGGGGAAGTTCATATACTCAAGCATTCTGCTTCTTTCGTCATTGCTGCACTCCCAGAGATAGCCAAAAATAGTATTGTTATCGTGAGTGCCTGTGTAAGCAATTGAGTTTGGAATATAGTTATGGGGCTGATGAAGTGAATCACCATCACCAAGGAAAGCAAACTGAAGAATACGCATACCGGGGAAGCCACTCTCATCTACAAGAGCACGCACCTCATCAGTAATATCGCCTAAATCCTCAGCTATAATCAGCTTATCCTCATGACCCTCTTTGATTGCATTTACAAAGTCCATACCAGGACCAGGGAGCCACTTGCCGTTGCGGGCAGTTTTCTCAGTAGCGTCTACTGCCCAATAGGATTCAATAGCTCTGAAATGGTCAATGCGTACACCATCAAACATCTCAAGAGTGTGGTCCATACGCTCACGCCACCACTTGAAATCGGTGCGTTTAAGCTCATCCCAATTATATAAAGGATTGCCCCAGAGCTGACCATCTGCGGCAAAATAATCAGGGGGAACACCTGCTACCTTGTCGGGGTAGCCCTTGGTGTTTACCATAAATATGGATTTATCCTCCCATACGTCACAGCTGTCGTCACTTACGTAGATGGGAATATCGCCTATAATGCTGACGCCCTTTGAGTTGGCGTATTTTTTAATCTTTGCCCACTGAGTAAAAAACTCATACTGAATAAAGCGCCACATACCAAGGGTATCTTCATCAGTAATCTCATTTATCTTCCACTCCTGCCATGGCTTAAGACCGTTTTGTGAGCGCAGAGTCATAAACTTACAAAATGAAGCTATGTGAGGGTGCTCATCCATAAAATCATCTATTGCCTTTGCGTCATTGAAATTATGGTAAGCCTTCCTGAGAAGCTCAAGGCGCTCTTTATGTAACCTTTCAAACTCACAGGAGTAGGGTGTTTTCTGCTTTGCATTTTCTAAATCCTGCTTTGTGATAAGGCCCTCTTCACAAAGGGTTTCAAGGTCCACAAAATAAGGGTTGCCACCAAAAGCAGAGAATGATTTGTAGGGGGAATTATAATCATCTGTAACGGTAAATGGTAACACCTGCCATACAGAGAAGCCCTGCTCTTTGATAAAATCTACAAAATCCATTGCATTTTTTCCGAATGACCCTATGGAGTAATCGCCATAGAGGGAGGAAATGTGCATAAGGATTCCGCTTTGTCTTTTCATAATACATCACCAAATTTAATAATAACACAGTAAAATAGAATTGTAAAATAAAATATTTATTGTATAAATAGATTTGATAATATATAATACTTTCGTAACACACAAGGAGTAAATAAAGATGATAAAGTATAAATACATAATGTGGGATTGGAATGGCACACTGCTTAATGATGTAGGTGCTTCCCTCTCATCAGTAAATGATATGCTTGCAAAACGTAATATGCCGCCTATGGATATTGAAAGATATAAGGATATTATCGGCGTGCCTATACGTAAATTTTATGAAAAAGCCTTTGACCTTTCAAAAGAAAACTATGACGAAATACTCAGAGATTATAACGAAGGCTATTTAAGGCACCTGCCTGAGCATGGGCTTACAGATGGTGTGCCTGAAATGCTTGAATATTTTAAGAATGAGGGCTGCACACAGCTTATAATATCATCTAGCAATAATGAGCAGCTTACTGCAAACGTAAAAAGGTTTGGTGTGTATGACTACTTTGATGCTGTGCTTGGTGCTGAGGGCTATAAGGCAGAAAGCAAAATTGAAAGGGCAGTAAATTACCTTAAAAATCACGAGGAAGGCAAAGTGCTTGTAATAGGCGACTTAGTGCACGACTGGGAAATGGCAGATGAAATAGGAGCAGACTGCGTGCTGCTTACAAGCGGTCACGAAAAGCTTGAAAGAATGCTTCAGAGTGGAGCAAAAATAACAGATAATCTTACTGAAATAAAAGAGTACTGTCAGGACAATTCATAACAAAATTATCAGATGACAAAAAGCCTTATGTATCAAAGACTTCGCAGTAATGCGAAGCCCTGTTTCTTTTTCCTTATATTATTTATGCAAAAAATTAACCCCACCTCTGAAGGTGGGGCTTGTTATTTAATATTTACTTAGAA
>JAKSQR010000162.1 GCA_024404065.1 Clostridia bacterium
GCAGGGGAAACACTTTTAAATTCAAATACAGTAGAGCGGCTGAGTATAGCAGAGTAAACATAAAAATACGGATTTTCAGTAGTAGAAGCAATCAGGGTAATCTGACCATTTTCAATATACTCAAGCAGGGTCTGTTGCTGCTTTTTATTGAAATACTGAATTTCGTCAAGATATAAAAGGATACCGTTTGTTGCAACAAGGGTATCCAGCTTTGCAACAACCTCTTTAATATCAGCGGTGCCTGCTGTTGTGCCGTTTAATTTTACTAAGTATCTGTCGGTCTGCTTTGCAATAATGCTTGCAAGGGTTGTTTTACCAACACCGGGAGGACCGTAAAATACTAAATTCGGCAGCTGTCCGCTTTCTATTATATTCCTTAGTGGTTTGCCGGGTGCAAGCAGATGCTCCTGACCTACCATATCGTCTATTGTTTTTGGTCTGAGTCTGTCAGCAAGAGGGGAGGACATACACTCACTCCTTTTTTGATTAACTGTAACGATATTATCATAAATATACAGTAAATGCAACAAAAGTCAAAAATCTTAAAAAACGAGAAAATCAATGAAAAACGGAGAAAAAACGAGATAATCCTATAAAACCATCATATAAATCCATAAAAACCCAATGGATTGGCACTTGAAAGTTTGACCTTTCCTGACTATAATACAATCAAAGGTCAAGGAAAGTCAAAGTCAAACTTTGATCAAACAATGAAATTCATACAAAAGAGGTGAGTAATATGGGTTCAAGCTTAAGCAACCAGATTGCCAAAATGCTTATGGATATGCTGGATGCCGAGGGTACAACTGAAATAAAGCGAAATGACTTTGCTCAGGCTATGGGCTGTGTGCCAAGTCAGATTAACTACGTTATCTCCTCACGATTTACCCCGGAGCATGGCTATATAGTTGAAAGCCGCAGAGGCGGTGGCGGTTATATTAAAATTACCCGTATTGCCTTTGACTTCCCATCAGCTATACTCCACACAGTAAATTCCATCGGAGATGAGCTTGATGCTCTTACCTGCCGCTCACTTATTCTTAACTTAGTGCAAAGCGGAGTATTGAGCAGGGATGGAGCAAAGCTGATGCTTGCGGCAACCGACGAAAGCGCCCTTAAAGTAGTACCCTTTGAATATAAGGATAAGGCAAGGGCTTCCATATTTAAACAAATGCTTTTAGCATACGGAAAGGATGATTGATTATGTTATGCCAGAACTGTGGTAAAAATGAAGCAAATACACACATTAAGCAGATTATAAACGGAGATATGGCAGAGAGCCATCTTTGCTCTGAATGTGCATCACACCTTGGATATTCAGATATGTTCTCAGGCTTTGGTATGGATTTATCAGGCTTTTTTGGTGGCCTTCTCAGCGATATGCTTCCCACTCACGCATTAGGCAGCATTAAAAGATGTGAAAAATGCGGCTGCTCCTTTGAGGATATTGTACGTGAAGGTAAGGTAGGCTGTGCAGAGTGCTACACTACATTTTACGATAAGCTTCAGCCCTCAATCCAGCGTATTCACGGCAAAATCAAACACTCAGGCAAGGTTTCCCGCACAGTGAATGAGGAAAAGCCCGTAGAAACAACAGAGGAAAAAATAGCAAAGCTTAAGCTCCAGATGGACGAAGCAGTGCAGAAGCAGGAGTTTGAGCAGGCTGCAAAAATCAGAGACGAAATAAAAGCTCTGGAAGGAGGCAGTAATAATGAATAAGTGGTATATGGAAAAAGGTGAGCAGGCAGAGGTTGTACTCTCTACCAGAGTCCGTCTTGCCCGTAATATAAATGATTTTGTATTCCCATCACGCCTTGATATTAACGGCAAAAATAAGGTTAACGAGCTTGTAAAATCAACTGTACTTACAAACCTTGCAGGTTTTAATTATATTGAAATGAAGGACCTTAACCGCCTTCAGGCAGTATCCCTTGCAGAGCGCAGAATAATCAGCCCTGAGTTTGCATCACGCAACGAGGGCACAGCCCTTCTGCTCTCCGAGGATGAGAGTGTAAGCATTATGCTTAATGAGGAGGACCACATTCACCTTCAGGTAATGCGTCCCGGTCTTGCACTTGAAGAGGCTTATAAGCTTGCAGATGATATTGACACCCTGCTTGATGATAACCTTAACTATGCATTTGACGAAAAAATCGGTTATCTTACTGCTTTGCCCACAAACCTCGGCACAGCAATGAGGGCCTCCGTAATACTTCATCTGCCCGCACTTACCGCCACTAATCAGATTGCAAGCCTTGCAAATAATATTTCAAAGCTTGGCCTTTCAATAACAGGCGCTTACGGCAACAGAAGACAGCCCGCAGGCGATATCTACCAGATAAGTAACCAGATAACACTCGGTATAACTGAGGAAACTGCCATTGCAAACCTTAAATCCATTGTTATGCAGCTTGTAGCCCGTGAAAAGGCAGTAGCTGA
>JAKSQR010000163.1 GCA_024404065.1 Clostridia bacterium
CTACTCATTCAAAGAGAGGAAGAAGCGAATGTCATCATTAGTCAGCACAGTAAAGTCAAAGCTTTCTGACTTTGCAGTTTACTGGAAGAAGCCTCCCAAGGGCAGATATATGCCTTTTAGGGAGATTGCCTCATACAGCTTTGGTGGTATAGGCGCATACTGCATTATAACTCTTGGCACAGCCTGTCTTATTTCCACAGGTAATGTGCTTATTACAAGCACCTTAGGTGTTTCACCTGTTGATAGCTATGTAATGTACCTTATTGCAGTGCTTGCCAATATACCAATGACAGGTATCAGAGCAAACATCATAGATAACACCCGAAATAAAGCAGGTAAATACAGGCCTTACATTGTTACAATGGCTATACCTACTGCCATTTGTACATTACTGATGGTTTATTTCCCGTATAGCTGGCTCAATGCAAAGCTTGTAGGCGAAATGGTTTTGTTTAATAAAACCTACACCTATGGTTACCTTGCAAAGTGTGCAGTTATTATGGCTTTGAACTTAGTTCTTCATTTCTGCTACTATTTCTTCTATGATGCTTACGAGAATCTCATTCACGTGCTTTCACCTGACTCACAGGAGAGAGCGGATGTAACATCCATTAAGAGTGTTGTTTACTCATTTGCACCTACTCTTGTAAATTTATTTACTCCACTTATTGCACAAAATATTTTCCACACAAACGCTACAGATATCCGTGTATATAGGCTTCTTTACCCCATACTTACAGTATTTGGTATTATACTTTGTATCGTAGTATACAGAGGCACAGAGGAAAAAATCGTTCAGGCAAAAACTCACGTTGTTCAGGTTAAATTTACCGACGCTCTTCGTGAGGTTGCAAAAAATAAATATTTCTGGATTATCTCACTTGCAGGTTGGATTGGCTTCCTTGAAAGCGCCTACGCAAATATTATGTATTGGCTTTACAATTACGGCGGAGCCTGCAACGGTAATGTTTATGGTGTAATTGTTACAATTTATGGTAACGCCTCCCTTTGGGGTATGCTGCTTGCTCCCTTTATGATCAGAAAATGGGGCAAAAAGGCAGTTCTTGTTGTTACCAATCTTTTCAATATACTGTTCATTTTGCTGATGCTGCCTTGCCTTAAGGTAGGTTATCAGAATGGTCAGGTGCTTCCCATTTCCATTTGGCTTGTACTTATCTGCCTCTATATGAACGCATTTATGGGCTCATTTGCACATATTCTTAACCCTGCAATTCAGGCCGATATACGTGACTATCAGCAGTATGTTTCAGGTGAACGTATAGATGGTATGTTCTCTGCTGTTGCCACAATAGGTACAGTTATTACCCTTGCAACATCTGCTGTACTTCCCAAGATATATGAAATGAAGGGTCTTACTGCAGAGAATGCTGCTAAGGTAACCTCCAACCCTGGTGTATTAAGCAGAATGATTGGTGACCAGTCTGTTGGTGAGCTTCTTGCTCAGCAGCTTGAGCAGGGTCAGGATAACTATACAAATGCTTTCTCCGCACTTTATGACCCCGATATACTTATAAGCTTGCTTAAGGTTCTTATCATATTCTCTGCTATTGGTGCTTTTGCCAATGTTGTACCATATTTCTGGTATGACTTTAACGAAACCAAGCAGAAGTCTGTTGTTCGAGCACTTAAAATCAGAGCTATGTTTGAGGACTACGGAAACAACTCTCTTAAAGATGAAGACCTCGTAGAAACCTGCGATATTATCTCAGCTGCAAAGGAGCTTTGCAGTGAAGAGCCGGTTGCTGTTTCAAAGAGCATGTACAAGAGCATTAAGGATAAGGCGGAGCGTAAGGCCGCAAAAAATGATTATAAGGCTCTTGTTAAGCGTAATGAAGAGATTGAGATTTCAAAATTTGTTATGGATGAGTTCAACAAGTTTGAAACTGAAATGTACAAAGAAAGACTTGCTGCAGGTCAATCCGTTATTGCCGCAGGCCTTGAGGATATTGCAAACTACAGATTAAGCACAGTTAAAGCAGACCTTGCTGCAGCAAAGGCACTTCCTAAAAATACACAGGAAGAAAAGGATTATCGTAAAGCATCTATTGAAATTGCCCGTGCAAAGGTAACTGCACAGAAGACATATCAAAAATATTATGCTGATGGTCAGGAGGCCTTTGCAGAGCCTGATTTTGCAGTGCTTGAGAGCTACTATGACGAAGAGGATTACTGCGACAACGAAATTAAACGTATAAACAGCCTTCCCGATGCAAAGGCTCATAGAGCTGAGGTTGAGCAGTTAGTAGCAAAGCGTAAGGTTGCCCGTACAAAGGCAAAGGAAGAGGTTGAGCGTCACGCAAGGTTTAATAACGCAGCAAGACCTTATCTTAATGCGGTTAAGCTTCTCAAGGAGAAAGAAAACCACGATAACTTTGATGCTATTGTTGCACAGTACGATGATGCAAAGG
>JAKSQR010000164.1 GCA_024404065.1 Clostridia bacterium
GGCAGATTTTGCCCGCTGGGCATCCTGAAAGCGGGGGTTGAAGGTGCTTGCCGCTGCCAGTGGCAGATGAAGGCAAGTACCTGAAATGACAAAACAGGGAGTATCACGATGCGAGCCAGCGAGTGAGACGACCATGTTTTGGAGGGGAATAATCTCCCCTACTATTAGTTTGGTACTCTGCCTACGAGGATGATGTCGGCGTAGTCAAAGTAAATCTGGCTGTCGCCGTCCTTTACTGCAAGGGCGTCAAGGTCATTCCAATACTCAGTCTGTCTGTAGGAAAGGTTGTGTGCGCCGTCGGGGTTAAAGAAGTAACCGCAATCTCTTGCAATGCGGAAGCCGCCAAGCTGAAGGTCAAGCCTTACAAGTGTAGCGGGGCTGAGGTAGGGCACTGCATCATACTTATCGCAAAGCCTTACAAGTGTGCCTTCTCTGTCCTTAGTCATAATGTAGGGTGAGCCGGCTGTGATGGTTGTAATGATATTGTAGTTATCCTTTACCTCTTTGTCGGCAGCAATCTGCTGTGCTACCATACCGCCAAGGCTGTGACCTGCTAAAACGATATTTGCGCCTGCAGGGATTTTATCCTTAAGTGTTTCTTTAATAAGCTTTGTGTAAACATTCTCTTTATTGAATGCTGCAGGGATTGTGGTAGCAAAAACATTTACCTGATTTTTCTGTGTTTCAACACCAACAAGACCTATAAGGTAAATATCTCTCTCCTCGCCGCCCTGATTAAGCTTTGCAGGTACAATGCGGATAGGTGCGCTCTCGTGACCGCCTGCAAGCACAAAGTTAAAGATATCTGATGGGTCCATGCACTCCTTTGCACCCTCTGCAACATAGCCGATAAAGCTTGCATCATAAGCAAAAGCCTGAAGGCAGAAAGCAGAAACAAACATCATAACTGCAACTAATAAAGCAACTAATCTTTTCATAATTTTACTCCTTTTCAGGTTAATTTACATTTATATTTTACCCTATACTTGCCCCCTTGTAAAGAATAAACTTTTGCAATATTACACATTAAAGCAGGCTGTAACTCAGGTTGTTTACAAAAAATTAAAACATGTCACATTTATTATTAAAATTTGTGCCTTGAATTTAAGTATATAGTATGTTAATATAAATAGGAAAGTAATTACCGAAAGGATGTTTTATATGGATAGCAAACAGTTATTCCCCGTTTCTGAGAATGGTTATGACTGCGCAGCAGTAGAAAAATATATTGACCAGCTTACAGCTGAGTACAAAAAGGTTTACGAATACGCAAAAAAGGTTGAGGAGAGCAGAAAAGCTACCGAGGCTAATAACGAAAAGCTTAAAAAGATTGCCCGTGTTCTCAAGAAGGAAAACGATGCCCTTAAAGGCAAGGCAGAATAATTAAAAGCGAGAAACGAAAGGCAGTTTTAATATGGAAGAATTCAGACTCAGAAGTATAGACGAATTCAACGAGGATTTCGTCAGAGAGCTTCAGGCTGAGATAGCAGCTCGTCCCCAGTACCAGAGCGCAGAAACCACTGCAAGCACAATGGTACCTGAGGTTATTACAGAGGAAACTCAGCAGGAAGATATTCAGCAGCCCACCGACGCTCTTTACCCATCAGAGAGCATGGCAGAGGCAGACACCCCCGCATTCGGCGAGGAGTATATCCCCTCAGGCAAAAAGGAGCTCAGCGGCGGCGCAAAGGCATTAAAGATAATCTCAATTGTTATGCTTGTTGCTAACATTGTAGTATTCCTCATTGGTTGCTTTGTATCAGTATTTATTGATAACAAGGGCTTCGCTATCGCAGGCCGTACATTCAACACTATGGCTGATGATATAGAGCTGAGCAACACAGAGGGTCAGAAGACCGCACTTGCAAAGGGCGATATGGTTATAGGCAAAAAATATGACGTATATGAGCCCGGTATGTATGTAATTGTAAGCGCTTCAAATGAATCCGGCTGCAAGATAGTTAAGGTAAACGAAACTACAGGCGAGGGCGAAAATGCTTACATCAACACATCAGACCCCACCTCAGCATTCGGTGAGCGCAAGGATTACTCCGCAGACCAGGTATATGGTAACATTACAACCTATATGCCAAAATTCGGCTCAATAATCCACTACGCTATTGATAACGCAATTCTCTTTATCATCCTCTTTACACTTATCGCAGCCTTCTGGTTTGCAGGCATTATCTTTGTTGAAAAGGTATGCGCAAAGAAGTCACTTGAAGAGGAAGCAGAAATGCCCACAGGCATTGAAGCAGTTTACGGCGATGCTCCCGCAGAAAACACCGCCGAAGCAAACCCCGAAGAAATTAA
>JAKSQR010000165.1 GCA_024404065.1 Clostridia bacterium
AAAACTGTGTGCCACCACATTTTGAAAGCCTCTCCTGAGCACTTTCAGAGGTGACAGGCTTATTGATAGCGGGTGTGGGAATGCTTTCACTTTGTGAGGTAGCCTCAAAGCCCATAGCACTTACTGTAAGAGTGGCATTTTTATCTGCCTTTAACTCAAAGTGCATTTTAACAGGAATAAAGGCATTTTCGTTATCATATAAATGGGCAAGTGATTTAAGCACTGCGGGGGCATTCTGCACATCCTCCTTAGTGCGTATGCCAAACATATCCCTGCCCATCTTATTTACAAAATATCCGTCAGTAAAGCCACTGCGTGAGAATACTGCACCAAGGGCGTCATCTATAGCTTTATCTGTTTTATTATTAACTGCATTCCTGCAGGCTGTAGTAGCTGCTGCCACATACTCAGGGCGCTTCATTCTGCCCTCAATTTTAAGTGACATTACCCCTGCCTCTGCAAGCTCATCAATTTTATTTACTAATGATAAATCCTTAAGGCTCAGGTTATTTCCGCCCTTACCATTTACGCCGAATGGCAATCTGCAGGGCTGAGCACAAAGACCTCTGTTACCGCTTCTGCCACCTATTACACTGCTCATAAGACACTGACCTGATACGCACATACAAAGTGCGCCGTGTACAAATGCCTCAATATCAAGGTCGGATGATGTGTGAATCTCTGCAATCTCTTTTTTTGATAATTCTCTTGGCACAACTGCCCTGACAAAACCTATTTCTTTAAGCACATCAAAGCCATATTTACTTTGCACACTCATCTGTGTGGAGGCGTGCATGGCAACAGAAGGGCAGACCTGCCTCACCATGGAAGCAAGCCCTAAATCCTGTATTATAAAAGCATCAACACCCGCATTAGTCCACAGAGTAATTTCCTTAAGAGCATCCTTTAGCTCTTTATCTGTGATGAGGGTGTTGAGAGTGATGTAAACCTTTACCCCGTGCTTGTGGCAGTAGGATATGACCTCTGCAATTTCGTCATCAGCAAAGTTTGTGGCATTTCGCCTTGCGTTAAACATTTTGCCGCCGAAATAAACTGCATTGGCACCGCACCTGACTGCTGCAATAAGGGATTCCCTGCTGCCTGCAGGGGCTAAAATTTCAGGTGTCATTTTGTTCCTTTAATTGTGTTTAATTCTTTCTTAAGCTTTTCAACTTCTCTTTTTGCAAGCTCTGCATCTGTACGTGACCTGGCTGCATCCTCAAGATAAGCCTGAATCTGAGTTCTTAAATTCTCACAGGTGGAGTCAGATTTTTTATATAAATCCGCATACTCAAGCACTGTTAAAACAGCTGCCTGGGTAACACTGATGCGGGAGCTCATCTGAAGGTAGCTTTTGATTTTTGCATCTACATCAGCTGCAAGATTTTCCATATAATCAAGGTCGTCATCAGTAGTGAGGCTATAGCTTTCCCCAGCGATTGTTACTTTGATTTTTTCCACGAAATCACCTCATAATTAGCTTTATAACATATACATTGGTATTATAGAAAATATTACATTATATTGTAAAGTGTAAATTTTTCAATTTGGTTATAGGGGCAGAAACTATCCACAATATATTGTATAACAGCTTAAAATTTTTAATCTTAATTTTTACAATTAAGCCCTGCTTGTTGTAATTTTAATAATAATGTGATAAAATCTAAAAAAACAATTCAGGGAGATAATCAGATGAAAAGATATATTTCTCTGCTTATTGCCATTTTAATATTACTGCTCAGCTTTACAGGGTGCTCAATTAAAAAGAGCAAAAAAACTGCCCTTGTAATTTCCGGCACTGAGGTAGATGAGGAGGTATATGCATACTTCCTTGATATAGTAAAGCAAAGGCCTAATGATTATGGTCTTGAAAAAAGCTTTAAGGAGAGCCAGGCAAGGGATGAAGCAATTAAGCTTTGCGTAAGATATGTGGCATTCAACACAAGCTTTGCTCAGCGTGAATTAAAGCTTACAAATACTCAGAAGCTTGAAATAGCAGATAATGTAAACAGCTACTGGATAAGAAGCGAAAACCACTGTAAAGCAATTGGTGTAAGCAGACAGACTATAAACAAAATATACACCTCCAAAGCCTACGAGAATGTTATATTCAAGGCAATTTATGATAAAGGCACAGGCGATGCAGAGGCAGAGGCACAGATTCAGAATTACTTCTACTCAAACTACACTGCATTCAGCAATATATGTGCTTACTTTACAAATGCGCAGGGTGAGAATATCTCAGGCGAGGCTAAGCAGCAGCTTATTGAAACCTTCAGGACTATTGCTGCTTCAGGTGGCGAAAC
>JAKSQR010000166.1 GCA_024404065.1 Clostridia bacterium
TGCGGTGGAGGGATTGCCTGATTTATCGTTAAAATTCTGGTGAAAAGATAGTTTTCAATCTTTAACAATCCCTCAGTCATTTTCTTGCGAAAATGCCAGCTCCCTTTACACAAGGGAGCCTTTGAATTGCATCTTTCGCTGGAATAACCTTTACACAAAGGGGCCGAAAAAAGCACTCTCCGAAGAGAGTGCTGATTTTTTATTATCTGTTATTTATCAATACATTCCGCCGCCCTGAGCTGCTGCTGCCATAGCTGCTGCCTGTGCTGCGTCTGCTGCGGGGTCGGGCTTATCTGTAACAAGGCTCTCTGTAGTAAGAACCATAGCTGCTACTGAAGCTGCATTCTGGATTGCTGAACGGGTAACCTTAGCGGGGTCAAGGATACCTGCCTTAAGCATATCACAATATTTATCATCAGCAAAGTTGTAGCCGTAGCCAACCTTCTTTGATGAGAGGATAGCATTTACGATAACTGAGCCTTCAAGACCTGCGTTAGCTGCAATCTGACGAACGGGCTCTTCAATAGCCTTAAGTACAATCTTGATACCTGTCTTTTCGTCAACATCATCAGTAGTGTCAAGCAGTGCCTTAACTGCGCCTGTGGTGTTAAGAAGTGCTACACCGCCGCCTGCTACACAGCCTTCTTCAACAGCTGCCTTTGTAGCTGCAAGTGCATCTTCAATACGGAGCTTCTTCTCTTTCATTTCGGTTTCTGTTGCAGCACCAACCTTGATAACTGCTACGCCGCCTGAAAGCTTTGCAAGTCTCTCCTGAAGCTTATCTCTGTCAAATTCAGAAATGCTCTGCTCAATCATACCCTTAATCTGAGTAACTCTTGCTGCAATTTCTTCCTTTGCGCCTGCACCGTCAACGATAATAGTATTCTCTTTGCCTACCTTAACCTGACGGGCTCTGCCGAGCTGAGGAATCTGAGTATCCTTAAGCTCAAGACCAAGGTCTGCTGTGATAACCTCACCGCCAGTAAGGATTGCGATATCCTGAAGCATATCCTTTCTTCTGTCGCCAAAGCCGGGAGCCTTAACGCATACGCAGGTGAATACGCCACGAAGCTTATTAACAAGGATTGTGGAAAGAGCTTCGCCCTCAACATCCTCTGCAATAATTACAAGCTTGCCGCCTGCACGCATAATCTGCTCAAGAAGAGGAAGAATATCCTGAACATTTGAGATTTTCTTATCTGTAATAAGGATGTAAGCATCGTCAATGATAGCTTCCATCTTGTCGGTATCTGTTACCATGTAGGGTGAGATGTAGCCACGGTCAAACTGCATACCTTCAACTACCTCTGCCTCTGTAACGGCAATCTTGCTCTCCTCTACTGTGATAACGCCGTCTGCAGTAACCTTTTCCATAGCTTCTGCAATAAACTTACCGATTTCTTCATCAGCTGAAGAAATTGTGCCTACTCTTGCGATATCCTTTGTGGAAGCAACAGGCTTTGCATTCTTCTGAAGCTCTGCAACTACTGCGTCAACTGCCTTTGCCATACCCTTTTTAACTACCATGGGGTTAGCACCTGCAGTAACATTCTTCATACCCTCTCTGATAAGAGCCTGAGCAAGAAGAGTAGCTGTGGTTGTACCATCACCTGCTACGTCGTTAGTCTTTGTGGAAACTTCCTTAACAAGCTGAGCGCCCATATTCTCAAATGGGTCTTCAAGCTCAATTTCACGTGCGATAGTAACACCATCGTTTGTGATGAGGGGTGAGCCATATTTCTTATCAAGTACTACATTTCTGCCCTTGGGGCCGAGTGTAATTTTAACTGTATCTGCAAGCTTATCAACGCCTGCCTGAAGAGCCTTGCGGGCCTCTTCACCATAAATAATCTGCTTTGCCATTATAGTATCCTCCGTAATTATTCAACAATAGCAAGAATGTCGCTCTGACGAACGATTGTAAATTCTTCATTGTTAAGTTTAACTTCTGTGCCTGAGTATTTGCTGGTGATAACCTTATCGCCAACCTTTACGTACATTTCAACCTTGTTGCCGTCAACCATACCGCCGGGGCCTACTGCTACTACTTCAGCAATCTGAGGCTTTTCCTGTGCAGCTGCTGCAAGGATAATGCCGCTTGAAGTGGTCTCCTCAACCTCTGTGAGTTTAACTACAACTCTGTCAGCAAGTGGTTTGAGTGTCATATATTTTTCCTCCAATTATAATGAATTACAATTTTGTTAGCACTCTACTTACCTGAGTGCTAAATCTATTTTAACACCATTTACAAAAAAATCAAGTTTTATTTTCAAAATTCACAATTGTTTAATAATTACTTGACCC
>JAKSQR010000167.1 GCA_024404065.1 Clostridia bacterium
TTCTGAAGCTCTGTGTGCTGCACTACTACTGCAGTAAGGTTTGCATCAAGCAGCTCACGTAAAACCTGCTGCTGAGGTAAAATCAGCCTGCCCTTAGGTGCGGATTCATCGCAGGGGGTTACCATTATAACCACATCATCTTTATCTAAAAGATGGCGGATAATATATTTCTCATTTTTAAGCTTTGGTGCAAATGAGCCAAGCAGATTTTTAAGCTCTGTTACGCCCTCGCCTGTAAGTGAAGAAACCGCAGCAGAGGGGTATTTTTCATCAGGCTTTATTTTGTTAAGGTCAGCCTTTGTGTAAGCAATTACAAAGGGAATTTCCCTTTCCTCAAGTGCCTTTATCAGCTGTAAATCCGGCTCACTTATACCTATAGTGCTGTCAACGGCAAGCACTGCAATATCAGTATTTGAAAGGGTGCTGATTGCCTTTTTTACACGCTTTTCACCAAGCTCACCCTCATCATCAAGGCCGGGGGTGTCGGTAATAAGCACAGGGCCAAGGGGCAGCAGCTCCATTGCCTTTTTTACAGGGTCGGTTGTAGTGCCCTTCACATCAGATACCACACTTAATTCCTGCCCGGTAACTGCATTCACAAGGCTGGATTTACCTGCATTTCTAAGGCCGAAAAATCCTATGTGGATTCTGTCGGCAGATACGGTTTCGTTAAGTCCCAAAGGAATCACCTCGTTATCAGAATCTGAAGTCTCTGCTGTTGGAGTTTTTAATCTCCTCAACGTGCTGCTTTGTAATTTCTCTTACCTTATCCTTGGGAATTCTGTTAAATTCCTCTTCAATAAGCTTAAAGCCTGCTTCCTTTGTTTCAGGTGAAGCGTAGTCAACAAGGTACTCGGTAAGGGTCATAAGTGCGTTGGGGTGGCAGCAGTTAAGAATCTGTCCGTTTTTGCAAAGTGACATAAATCTGTCACCTGTTCTGCCCTCACGGTAGCAGGCTGTGCAGAATGAGGGAACGTGACCGCTGTCAATAAGCCAATGGATAACCTCGTCAAGGCTTCTCTGGTCAGATACATCAAACTGCTCTGTATCGTGGGGTCTTTCGTCTGCTGAGTAACCTGCGTAGCCGCCTACGGATGTTCTTGAGCCGCCGCTTACCTGTGAAACGCCTACATTAAGCATCTTTGAGCGAACCTTCTCATTTTCACGGGTGGAAATAATCATACCTGTGTAGGGTACTGCAATACGGATACAGGCAGCAATCTTTGTAAATACTTCATCAGGGATGGAGTTGTTGAATTCATCAGGGTCAATATCATCAGCAGGCTTTACTCTTGGTACGCTGATGGTGTGAGGACCTACGCCGTGTACAGCCTCAAGATGCTCTGCGTGCATAATAAGACCTGCAAACTCGTACTTATACATTTCAAGGCCGAAAAGTACACCAAGACCTACGTCGTCAATGCCGCCCTCCATAGCTCTGTCCATAGCTTCGGTATGGTAGCAGTAATCGTGCTTTGGTCCTGTGGGGTGAAGCCTTTCGTAGCTCTCCTTGTGGTATGTTTCCTGGAAAAGAATGTAGGTGCCTATGCCTGCATCCTTAAGCTTTTTATAGTTTTCAACTGTGGTTGCTGCAATATTTACATTAACTCTGCGGATGTCGCCATTCTTATGGTGAACGCTGTAAATGGTGTTAATGCACTCAAGGATATATTCAATGGGGTTATTTACAGGGTCTTCGCCTGCCTCAATTGCAAGGCGCTTATGACCCATATCCTGAAGGGCTATAACCTCGTTGCGTACCTCCTCCTGAGTAAGCTTCTTTCTGGGGATGTGCTTATTCTTAAGGTGATAGGGGCAGTAAAGGCAGCCGTTTACACAGTAGTTTGAAAGGTAAAGGGGAGCAAAAAGCACAATGCGGTTGCCGTAGAAGGCAAGCTTTATTTCCTCTGCTACCTTGTACATCTCATTAATAAGCTCCTCATCCTCACAAGCAAGTAAGGTGCTTGCCTCTCTGTGAGTAAGACCTGAGCATACACAGCCTGTCTCAGTTTTCTGAGGGCGTGCCTTCTCAAGCAGAGAAAGAATGTACTCTCTGTCATTTTTGTGTGCCTCTGCAAAGGCAAGAGTTTCACGGATTTCGCCGTCGTTTATAAAC
>JAKSQR010000168.1 GCA_024404065.1 Clostridia bacterium
GGAATTTCTAACCCGATTTTTTTATTTTTCACTTTACATAAATTCACATTGCCTTTATAATAGATTACGGAAGGTTCATTGTGCTTAATAATTTCATGGGGAGGAAATATTATGGCAGATCCACAATTCAAAACCGAGCCCATCGGTAAACTGGGTATAATCGCAGTAAAAGGCTGCGAAGAAATGGCAAAAAAGATTGATTACTACCTTGTAAGATCCAGAAAGGAAAGACCTAACGATCAGTTTGAGGGCTACCACAAGGATTCCTACATCATCAATGCTCAGTTTGTAAGATTTGGCAGCGGTGAAGGCAAGTGTGTAATTAAAGAATCTGTAAGAGGCTATGATATTTTCATTCTCTGCGATCCTTTCAACTGGGGCGAAACCTACAATATGTACGGTGTAGAGCACCACATGAGCCCTGATGAGCATTATGCTAACCTTAAAAGAGCAATAAGTGCTATTGAGGGTAAGGCAAAGAGAATTACAGTGCTTATGCCTATGCTTTACGAAGGCAGACAGCACAAGAGAACAGCAAGAGAATCACTTGACTGTGCAGATATGCTCCGTGAGCTTTGCTTTGGTATGGGCGTTGATAACATTATTACATTTGACGCACACGACCCAAGAGTTCAGAACGCAATTCCTCAGCATGGTTTTGAAAGCATTCAGCCCTCATATCAGTTTATTAAGGCTCTTTGCAAAAACTGTGAGGATATTCAGATAGATAACGAGCACCTTATGATAGTTTCACCCGACGAAGGCGGTATGGGCAGATGTATCTCCCTTGCTTCAATTCTTGGCCTTGAGCTTGGTGCATTCTATAAGCTTCGTGACTACACAAGAGTAGTTAACGGCTCTAACCCCATTCTTAAGCACGAATTCCTTGGTGATACAATCTCAGGTAAGGACTGTATCATTATTGACGATATGATTTCTTCCGGTGGCTCTATGATTGAAGTTGCTGAAAAGCTCAAGTCAATCGGCGCTGGTAAGATTTACGTTTACTCATCATTCGGTCTTTTCTGCAACGGCTTTGATGATTTTGATAAGGCTTATGCAGATGGCACTATCGATAAGGTATTTACAACAAACCTTATTTACAACTCACCTGAGCTTCTCTCCAAGCCCTGGTATGTAAATATTGATATGAGCAAATATTGCGCATACATCGTAGATACTCTTAACCACGATGAGTCACTTTCAACACTGCTTGACCCCAAGGACAGAATCTATGCAAAGCTTGCTGAGTATGGCTTTGGTCCCCTTGCAGTAAAAGAATAATAGAAATTGTGCCCCGTAAATCGGGGCATTTTTGATAGGATGCGGTATAATGCAAAATAAAGAATTACATTTCAGAAACGGAAGATTCCGTATACTGCAGATCGCAGATACTCAGGAGGTTTCTGATATTAACCCTGATACCCTGAAGCTGATGGCTGCAGCAATTGATGTTTCAAAGCCTGACCTTATTGTGCTTACAGGCGACCAGATTAAAGGCTACTCTGTAGAGCTTATGCAGGGCAACAGCAAAGAGAAGGTAAGAAAGCTGCTCACCAGTTTATTAAAGCCCATTACAGACAGAGGCATCCCCTTTACTGCCACCTTCGGCAACCACGATGAGGAGTGTGGTGTAAGCAAAGAGGATCAGATGGAAATCTATAAAAGCCTGCCTGGTTTTGTTTACAACGACCCTGCAAACGAAAATGAGTGTGGCACATTTGTTTTAAGCATTGATGATGAGTCACTTATCTGGATTTTTGACTCCCATCGCAAGGACGGTCACGGCGGTGCAGGCACTGTGCATGAGGACCAGCTTAAATGGTACAGGGAAACAAGAGATGCCTATGAGAAAAAATACGGCATCGCATTGCCCGGATATGCCTTCCAGCATATTCCTACCCCCGAATACTATGATGTAATCAAAAAGGTTTCTCCCTTCTCAAGAAACCGTGTAAGAGCCTACGGCCCACATAAAAACACCTGGTATGCCCTTGACCCAAACAACAGTGAAATAGGCGACTTTATGAAAGAGCCTCCTTCACCTCCTCACATCAATGTAGGTGAGGTTGATGCCTTCCTTGAGAAAAAAGATGTAAGAGCTCTTTTTGT
>JAKSQR010000169.1 GCA_024404065.1 Clostridia bacterium
AATGTAACCTTTGAGCCCGGCTGCAGAAATAACTGGCACATTCACAATGCAGCAGAGGGTGGCGGTCAGATACTTGTATGTGTAGCAGGCAGAGGCTACTATCAGGAGGAAGGCAAAGAGGCAATAGAAATGAAGCCCGGTGATTGTGTTAATATTCCCGCAGGGGTTAAGCATTGGCACGGCGCAGCACCTGACTCATGGTTTAGTCACCTTGCAATAGAGGTGCCAGGTAAAGAAACCTCTAACGAATGGCTTGAAGCAGTTGACGATAACGTATATTCAAAGCTGGTGTAAAAATGAGCATAACGGTTAATATTTACTATACGGGTGAAAATGGCAACGCAGTAAAATTCTCAAAGGAAATGATTTCATCTGGTATTGTAGCTGCGATAAGAGCAAAAGAAGGCAACCTCAGATATGATTATTTTTATCCTGCAGAGGATAAAGAAACAGTTTTGCTTATAGACAGCTGGGTAAATCAGCAGGCTCTTGATGAGCATCATAATTCGGACCTTATGCCTCGGATTGCAGCCCTGAGAGAAAAATATGACCTTCACATGAAGGTTGAAAGATATGTTTCGGATACCTCTGACCACGAAGCAGATTCAAAATTTATAAGAAAATAAAAAGGAGCAGAATATGATTTATAGTGATTTTAATGGCGTAAAAATTTCAGCACTTGGTATGGGAAATATGCGACTTCCCGTTATTGATGGTGATGACAGTAAAATTGATGTTGATGCAGCAAAGGAAATGATAAAGTGCTGTATGGATTCAGGCATCAACTATTATGATACCGCTTATGGCTACCACGCAGGTAATTCAGAGCTTGTTGTTGGTGAGCTGCTTAAAAATTACGACAGAAGCAGCTTTTACATTGCATCAAAATTCCCTGGCTATGACCTTTCAAATATGACAAAGGTTAAGGAGATTTTTGAGGAGCAGTTAAAAAAGTGTCAGGTTGAGTATTTTGATTTTTATCTTTTCCACAACGTTTGTGAGATGAATATAGATGCCTATCTTAACCCCCAGTATGGCATTTTTGATTATCTTATGGAGCAGAAGAAAAACGGCAGAATTAAGCACCTCGGCTTCTCCGCACATGGTGATATAGAGTGTATTACAAGATTCCTTGAGGCTTACGGAAAGGATATGGAGTTTGGTCAGCTTGAGGTAAATTACTTTGACTGGAAATTCCAGAATGCAAAGGGCAAGGTTCAGCTTCTTAAAGAGTGGGGCATTCCCGTATGGGTTATGGAGCCTGTAAGAGGCGGTCAGCTTGCAACTCTTTCTGATGAGGCAACCGCAAAATTAAAGGCAGCCCGCCCTGATGAGGATACTCCCGCCTGGGCTTTCAGATTTTTACAGACCTTACCTGAGATATGCGTAACATTATCTGGTATGTCAGATATGAATCAGTTAAAGGCAAATATTGAAACCTATGCAGAGAATAAGCCTCTTAATGATGAGGAAATGTCACTTATCTTAGATATTGCTGATGAGATGATTAAAAAGACAACTGTTCCCTGCACAGGCTGCCATTACTGCGTTACAAAATGCCCTAAGGGTATTGATATTCCATTTTTGCTTAAGCTCTATAATGAGGCAATGGTTGCAGGCTCAGGTGTATTTATTGCTCCTATGGCGCTTGCATCAGTTGATGTGGATAAACGCCCCGAGTGCTGTATAAATTGCCACAGCTGTGAAAAGGTTTGCCCACAAAGCATTCATATTCCTGAGGAGCTTAAAAAATTCGCCGAAAAAATGAAATAATAATCAGCAGGCAGAGAAAATCTGCCTGCTTTTTTG
>JAKSQR010000017.1 GCA_024404065.1 Clostridia bacterium
CCTGCAACAACTGTTAAGAACATACTGATAAGTACAAGGATTATAGCGCCTGCTACAGGAAGCTGTGCTACGTTTGGTAAATCTGTAAGGTGCTTAATAATCATATTTATTGGTATATTAAGGAGTAATGTTACCACTATACCCAGGAAGCCGGAAACAAAGCCTACAATGAGTGTTTCGGCATTGAATACACGGCTGATGTCTCTCTTTGAAGCACCGATTGCACGAAGTATACCGATTTCCTTTGTTCTTTCAAGAACAGAGATGTAGGTAATAATACCAATCATAATTGAAGATACAACAAGTGAGATTGCAACGAATGCGATAAGAACATAAGAAACTATGTTGATAATCTTTGTTACGGATGAAAGGAGAAGGCCGATAAAGTCGGTATATTTAATCTCCTGCTTCTCATTCTTGTTATCAATTACCTTCTTGTTATACTCGCTGATAATAGCTGAGATTGCGTCCTTGGATTCAAAATCCTTAGGATAGATGTTAATCTGAGAAGGATTATCAAGGCTGCCTACACCAAGCTTTGAAAGGGCATCCTCATAGCTTGCTGCGTAGGGCTTGGGTTTCTCCTCTTCGGGCTCTTCAATTACCTCTTCGGGTGCGGTTTCTTCAGGATTTTCGGGGTCAACGGTTGTTTCTGCACCTGGTACATCAACGCCCATCATCTTTGCAAATTCGCCTGTAACCATAGCATTAAGGAGCTTTAAGCGCTGTGTCTTATTAAGCATTCTTAAAAGGTTTACTGCACTCTGTGCGTCAAGGCCGTTATTTGCTGCCTCGGGATACTGTGAAAGAGCATCACTTACATATCCGTTAAGCTCATTCTTTTCGCTTATGGTGAGCATATCCTTGAGCATAAGCTCAACCATTCTCTTATACTGTCTGGCTTCCTCGCCCTCATACTGCTCATCAATGGCGGCGTAAATCTGCTCCTCAGTAGCTGAGGGAAGGTTATTGATTACGCTCATATCCATGCTGTTTGTGGCTGTGAATGTGGCTGTAGGAGCCTCTGTGGTGTATGCAAGGGATGAAACAACTGGCTTCTCCCAACCGTCAACTGCGGTTGCCTCTGCCTTTGGCTCTTCTGTTTCTTCCTCTGTTTCAAAGGGAAGACCTGTGAATACGTCAGTTTTGGGGTCAGCCTTCTGCTGCTTAACTATTTCGCACTCATCAGTCTTTGTTACAACATACTCTGTAAGGGCGGATGTGAAACCGATAGTGCCGGTTGTATTAACCATTACAGCACCATCTGCAGGGCGGATAATACCAACTACCTTGATTTCCTCTGCCTTATCCATTACATCAAGCACATAAAGGTCATCGCCGTGTCTGTCATCCCACTGCTTTGTTTCCTCGTTATAGCTGAAATACTGTGGCTCAAGCACAAGCTTGAAGGTAAGACCAAGTATTGTATCGTAATCGTAATTTGTCTGCTTAAAGATTTCTTCGGTATTGCCCTCACCGCTCATTGCATCCATAAAGGTGCTCATCATTTCCTGCTGTGAGATAAGACCTAAGCCCTGAATTGCAAGGGGGCTGATTTCGTTATTGCGGTCCACAATAAGTACAACTTCGTTATAATTCTGAGGCCATGTACCCTTTACAAGGTCATATTCCTCTTTAAGAAGCTCTTCGTTATCTACAAGCTCAAGCCATGAGTTATAGGCTGATTTCATAGATTCCATTGTGCTTTCGTCAATCTGGAAGCCGCCCAGGTCAATGTTGCTCATCATCATATCCATCATCTGAAGTGCGGGGCTTGGATATACCTTGTTAAGACCATTAGATGCATCAGATGAGTAAATGTTCATCTCGCTGGCGTACTTATACTGAATGGAGCTTACGTAATCTTTAATATTGCATTCGTCACTCTCAATAAACTTTTTGAAAGCGCCTAAATCGTTTGCCCATATTTCATTGGTCATACTGCTCATAAAGGCAGACGCCATGGTGTTGGAGTAAACCTTATCAAGGTCGTGGTCAACTACGATTTCACCATTACTTCCTGTGGATTTTGAAATGGCCTGCATTGCAGAGCTCATATCCACAAAGCCCTTATCAATGGTGATAGGATATGATGAAAGGGTCTCTCTCTGGATTGAGTTTATATAAAGCTGGAAACCGTTTGAAAGTGAAAGGATAAGTGCAATACCTATAATACCTATACTGCCTGCGAAGGAGGTAAGGAAGGTACGGCCCTTCTTTGTCATAAGGTTGTTAAGTGAAAGGGCAAGAGCTGTAAATGTGGACATCTTTGGCTTCTTTGTTGTCTGATTTCTCTTGGCATCAGCAGCTGCTCTGTCCTCTTCGTCCTCTGTATAGGGGTTTGTATCGCTGGTAATTTTACCATCAATAAGCCTTATGATACGGGTTGAGTATTCCTCTGCAAGCTCAGGGTTATGGGTAACCATAATGACAAGCCTGTCCTGAGCAACCTCACGGAGTATATCCATAATCTGAACACTTGTTTCAGAGTCAAGAGCACCTGTGGGCTCATCGGCAAGTACAATTTCAGGGTCATTTACAAGGGCACGTGCAATGGCAACTCGCTGCATCTGACCACCTGAAAGCTGGTTGGGCTTCTTATCAATCTGATCGCCGAGGCCTACCTTCTGAAGAGCTTCGGTAGCTCTCTGCTTACGCTCTGCCTTTGATACACCGCTGAGTGTAAGGGCAAGCTCTACATTGGAAAGTACAGTCTGATGAGGGATAAGGTTATAGCTCTGGAAAACAAAGCCTACAGAGTGGTTACGGTAGTTATCCCAATCGCTGTCATTAAAATCCTTTGTGGATTTGCCTTCAATAATAAGGTCACCTGAAGTGTAGTGGTCAAGACCGCCTATGATATTAAGCAATGTGGTTTTACCACAGCCGGAGTGACCGAGGATAGATACAAATTCGCTTCTGCGGAATTCAATACCTACACCTTTAAGTGCAGTTACTTTGCTGTCGCCGGTAGGGTATTCTTTTACAACATCTATCAGTCTAAGCATAAATTCCTCCATTTTTTATTAAACTTATTGTATAATTACTTGACAAAATGTTTCATTTGGTTTACAATCGTAACATATGTTACAGATGTAACGGTTACAACTGTAACGATTTTATATCATTATAGTATATAAATATGAACATTTCTATACAAATTCAAAAAAATGTTCGAAAATCAGCAAAAACAGGTGAAATTATGGCAGAAAGAACAGAAAAAATCAGACTTACAAGGGAGTATATTGCTACAGCCCTCATTTTATTACTTGAAGAAAAGGACTATGACAGTATCTCTATAACAGATATTTCAGATAAAGCGGGCGTTTCCCGTATGACTTACTACCGCAATTATAACGATAAGGATGATATCCTTGTGGATTACTTCCTTGAGCTTGGTGATTATTTTATTGCAGAGCACCTTATTGGTGCAGAAAATCTGACCCTGCACTCTGTAATGGAAAAGATGGCATCATTCTTTAAGGCTAATCTTTCTCTTATTGGTGCTATTAACAAAGCAAATCTCTCATACAGGCTTACAGAGGAGCTTATCAATCTGCTTCTCAAATGGATTCCTGAGGTTAAAACAAACACCTTCTCTCAGTACTCATCATCATTTTATATTGGCGGTATACTTGCTACCCTCAGATTCTGGTGGTCTACCGGTATGAAGGAAAGCCCAACTGAAATAGCAGATTTAATCTGCAGCAAGGTAGATGAGAATGTTACTGCCTCCTTTGAGCAGATAATAAACAACAGATAAATTAAAAAGCAAAAGGCTCCCGATGATAAATCGGGAGCTTATTTTTATTCAGTTACATATTGAATTGTAAAGCAATGTGATTTTAAGGCACCGCCCATAACCTTTGTACGGAACTGATTGCCTGAAACTACTGTGCCGCACACATCAATCTGACCGATATAGCCTGTGCCGTTATTATAGGCACCATCATGGTTAAGTATTTTAAGCCATCTTGCAGGGTTTCTGTCAAACTGAACGCTGCCACCTACGTAGCTTTTTATAAGATTCTGCATTTTTTCTGCAGTTATCTCATAAGTGGAAATCATTACAGTTTCGGGGCTGTCAATACCACCGCAAAGGTAGGGCACTCTTGCACCGCCCCAGGCATTTACTGAGGATGTGGTAGTGCCTGCACAGTTTGAGTAATAAACTGCATTAGCATAAGTGCCGTTATAGCTGATGTAGGTGCAGTGTGGCTGCTGCTCTGCAGATGTAATGTGCATTACATCCATTACTGCCCTTTCAACATTTGTACCCTGATATTTGAAATTGCGGTCCATAGTCTGACCTGCGCCAAAATTTTTATGATTCATAGCATAAGTATAGGCACATACTGCCTGAGCCTTGAGGGCTTCATAAGGGGCGCCGTCACCTATCTCCTGCTTTACAGTCTGACAAAGAAATGAGAGCAGGGTTTCACCGCCCTTACCCTCTGCATCAGGCTCCTCTACATACATAGGTGTATTTTTATCTACCATAAGTGTAACACCTGGGTAGTAGTGACAAAGTATCTGATTACAGCTTTTGCCCTGCTTTGCAAGGGCGATTGCACCATCCTGACTAAGGCCTGCACCGTGACCCCAGCCATAAACTGTAAATACAAATTTTCCCTTTGGTGCCTGAACTTCGGAGCTTGTTAAGGTTGTCAGCTTTTCTGTATTTTCATTCTGTGCATTGGGTCTTGTAACTCCCCCTGCGTCATCTGTAGCTGTAGTATCAAAAGCTGCATCATTATAGTCAACAGGGGCAGTAGTGAAATTTGTGTTTACTCCGTTTGCGGAGTTGCCGCCTACATAAGTAGTATAGTCGTTAAATAAATCCTCAAGTGAGGTTTCAATAGTAGTAAGCACTGTGCTTGAAACGGGCACATCAGAGGTAAGATACTCCCCCATTTCTGCACTCAGCATCTCATTTGCATTTGTGGTTTCAGCTGTAGCAGCTGCGTTTTTATCTGCTTTTGTAAAGAGCATAACGCAGATTACTATGCAAAGAAGTATGCCAAGAATAAGTCCGCCTGCTATTGCCCAGAAGCCTGTTTTTGACATGGCACTGATACTGGTTTTTGGCATATTTATGCCATCCTCAGCAGCTTCACGGGTCATTTCGCAGATTCTTACAACTGCATTTGCCATAAGCTTTTTGGCATCCTCACCGGGCTGTGCCTGTAATATCTCAACCCTTGCAGTGTGGGAATCTGATACAGCGATTGTAACGCCCTTATCACTAAGGTCAGATACCACTACGCCATAGTCATAAGCACCTGTATCCTTAGCTTCCTTTGCAAGGCTTGCCTCAAAATCCCTTGCTCCGTATTTTACGTCAGTAAGTGCGGTAACAGGGGTAAATACAGTCTGATCGGGTGCTACTGCATTAACTGCAGTAAGAAGGGCTACGGATTTGCCAAAATCTGCAACGGCAATCTTTTTGCCTGAAGCAATAATACTGTTTATGCTTTCAGCAAGCTGTGCCTTTGAGGTTTTTGCAGGCACAGACGCCTTGACAGCACCTGCATCAATAGCCTCCTGAAGCCTGTATTCATCAGAGGGCATAATCACAACTGTGCCTTTAAGTGATTTGCAGGCTATTGCGGAGTAAAGACCATCTGCGGATACGAAGGTTTCGCTATCCTCAGGTATTGCGGTCTGAATATTATATTCTCTGGAGTCAGCAGGGAGCTTATCCCCTATCTGTGCTGATATTTTAGATGAGCGGAGAATCCTTACGGAAAGGCCTTTAAGAAGGGCAAGCTTTACTGCACAATACTCTCCTGATGGCACTGCAAGTATTACATTCTCACCCTGTGCTGCTGCATCAATTACACCCTTGATTGCAACCTTTGAGTCCAGATAAAATTCCTGATTATTCACTTTTACCTGAGCAGCAATAAGGTCTGCTACCCTCTGAGCATCATCGCTCATAGGGGCGTAGAGAAGCACGCCATCTGCCATAACATCAGCTCCTTTCATTTAATCTCTTATCCGATTATTTTGCAGGATTCCATACTGAATCCCCTGTGTAGGGGTTAGTCTTTTTATTTGCATCATACCAAGCCTGTGGATACTTGGGATTGGGGTTAGCAACTGCCTTTGAGGTATCGGGAGTGGGGCTTTCGCCATCTCTCATAAGTCTGGCAACTACTACAAGCCTTGCACCTGTGAAATCGTAACAGCAGGTGGAAAGGGTAAGTATTTTATCGGTGGGCTGTAAATCCACACCTGTTGAGTAAAATCTTCTTAATTCAAGCTCTTTTATGTAGCCCTCAAAATCTGTTGTGCTGAGGTTTACAAAGTTATAGGGGAATACATAGCCATTATCCTGTGCGGGGGCAGCATTTGACATAAATACGCCAACTACAAACCACTTGTAATCGCCATAAATTGTATTACATTCAATTACAGGATTCTGCTGATAGGTTTCAATATCTCTGTAGTTTTCAAGCAGACCAAAGATAAGGTCATCATGACGCATATTGTGGCCGTAAATAACCATATTGGTAGGTAATTCGCCTGGCTTGAAGCTTTCTATCCGATGGTCAAAGAAGGGTACACCATACATAGTTTTCTGCTGATAGAAATTCTTATGAAGGTAGTAATCATCATCCTTACCCTGTACAACAGGTAAATCTATCTGAAGACCAGGTATTGAAATCCAGCCCTTAAGGTCAGGGTTGATATCGTAAAGCTGCATGTACTTTTTCTTCATGCCCTCTGGATAGTTGCCGTCGCCTGCATCTACAATACTGTCATCGTGCTTTACATCAACAAGCTGCTGAATATCATCTACATCGCTCTTAAACTTCTGAGGCTCCCAAAGGTAGCTGTATGCAAGGTAACCGCTGCTGCCGATAATAACAAGTATGGCAACTGCAAGCACAAGCTTACGCACAACCTCACTTGCATTGCCTGACTTTTTCTTGCTGCCGTTTAATGCCTTTGCCTCAAGCTTTGCCTGCTTTTTCTCTTTTCTTGTAATCTTGCCGTTATCCTCCTCAATCACATCGGGCACTACACCTATGGTGCGCTCATTATGAGTGAGTGAATTTACTATTACAGGCTCAGGTGTTGTTGCTGCAAGGTTATCAGTATTAACCGGCTGTGAGGGTGGAGTATCCACATAAACAGGCTCTGATACAGGGGTATCTACGTAAATGGGCTGTGAAGCGGGAGTATCTACGTAAACGGGCTCTGCCTTGGGTGGAGTTGGCTCACCTAAAAGCTCCTTAAGCTCTGCATCAAACTCAGCAGAGTCAGTATCTATGCCCTCTGCCTTTACAGCGGGAGTAACAGGTGCTGCGGAAACAGGTGCGGGGGCAGCAGGAATTGGTGAAGGAGCTTCAGGAATGGGGGCAGGTGCAGTATCAGCTGTGAGGCTGTCAGTCTTTGCAAGGTCTGTATCTGCCATTTCAATGCCCTTGTTGCTCTCTATATCAGAAAGGATTTCGCTGAAGCCCTGCTCCTTTTCTGTTTCGCTCTTGAGGGACTCTATCATATTGAAAATATCATTTTTTGCATCGTTGATTACAGGGGAATTCTCTGATACCATTTCAGGATTTTCTCTCTCAGCAGGCACTGAGGGCATCTCCATATATTCATCAGGGCTCATCCACATGGATTCAAGACCATTCTGAGGCTTCTCCTCCTCTGCAGGGGCAGCAACAGGCACCTTGATAGGATTGTTATTCATAATATCCTCATAAAGGCTGTTAAGCTCATCCTCAAGGCTCTTTTCAGTTTTATTTATATTGTGGTCTATATCATTTACGATGGCTTGCTTATGCTCTTCGCTGTTTGAAAGAAAATTGCCAAGGTCAATTTCTGTGATGGATTCATCATCAATTCTTGAAATACCCTGTCTGTTATTATCTTCAGCCATAATATTCTCCTTATCTTATATCTGATTGCAGATTAACCCTTAGGGCTGGGCTGCCATTTTTCGGAATCCTTATAGGGATTTACTTTGCCGTTATTGTTGTACCATACCTGAGGTCTGCGGTAATCGGGGTTATCCTTTACAAGTGAGGTATCAATGCTTTCATCCTCACCCTCGTGAAGGAGCCTGCCAACTACTACAAGCCTTGTATCCACACTACCGCCATACACATAAATGCAGGTAGAAAGTGTAATTACCTTGTCGGTAGGCTCAAGAGAAACGCCTGTTTCATAAAGCATTCTCTCCTTAACCTGCTTTACATATCCCTCCATATTTTTCTGGGACATATCGGGGTAAATATAATTGAAGAAGTAACCGTTATCAGCACCGGGCTGAGTGGTTGAGTAAAATACTGCACAGATTTTATAGGTGTACTCACCGTAAAGGGTGCTGTACTTTATGATGGGGTTTTTCTTGAAGTAAGCCATACCGTCCTTACCCTGGTAATTGTAGAGTGAGCGGAAAGCCTGCTTTGGAATATTATCTGACTTACCTGTGGTGTGACCGTGGATAATCATATTGCGTGAGATACCTTCGTCACCCTTGAAGTCTGCACCTGGGCAATTCATATCAAGGAAAAGGTTGCCGTAGTTTGTGCCGGTCATATCATTTGTGTAGTCTTTGTAGAAATCGTACTTAAGGTAATAATCGTTATTACCTGACTGCAGTATTGCAGTATCAATCTCTGTGCCGGGTATTGAAAGCCAGCCAACAAGGTCGTTATTGATTGCATAAGCAGGCTTGAGGTTTTCAAGTATACCCTCAGGGAATTTAACGCCCTGAGTAACAGGATTCTTTACTGAGTTAATATCTTTATTAAGGGTATCAAGCTCAACACCTGCCTGAAGGCCGTAGTTTTTAACTACCTCTCTTGAAACGGTGCCGTCACCGCCCTTTATTACATTCTTTGCAGTAAGACCGCCGAAGACAATAATACCTGCGGCAAAGATTATGCAAAGCACGCTCCATATATCAAATTTTTTCATATCAGATCTCCTTCTCTATATATCTGCGAAGCAGGTTAAGCAGGGCTGAGGCTGAAACAAATCTGTTAAAATCTCTGTCGTTTCTGCCTGTTTCCAGCTTTTCAGCAGTAAGATAATTCTCTGCACTGAGGCCTAAGTAAATAAGGCCGGGTGCCTTACCCTCTTCGTCAGCATCGGGCCCTGCAAAGCCGGTAACGGATATGCCTATATCTGCACCTGATTTAAGGCGGGCGCCCTCTGCCATTTCTCTTGCAGTTTCTGCACTGACTGCCCCATATTTCTCAAGGGTTTCGTGCTTTACTCCAAGCATTTTTTCTTTAATCTCATTTGCGTAGGTAACAAATCCGCAATGGAATACGGCGCTTGCACCTGCCACATCTGTTATTCTTTTTGCCACAAGACCTGCTGTGCAGCTTTCCGCTGTGGCTACGGTTAATTTCTTCTCTTTAAGCAGAGCAACTACGCTCTCCTCAACGCCTTTTACATCTATACCATAAACATAATCCCCAAGCCTTGCTTTAAGCTCATTGATTATGGGCATTGCCATCTCATTTGCCTTCTCAGCATTCTCTGCCCTTGCAGATACTCTTAAAAGGCTCTCACCCATTTTACAGTAGGGTGCAACTGTGGGATTTTCGCTATCAAGCAATTCCCCTGCCACCTGAGCCATAGCACTTTCGCCTATGCCCATAGTGCGTATTTCGTGGGATACAATAGTGCAGGTGCGATACTCCTCAAGGAAGGGCTCTACACTCTTCTTAAACATGGGTGCCATCTCATAGGGTGGGCCAGGCATTATAACAAGGCACTTGCCATCCTTTTTCATTCCAAGACCGGGGGCTGTGCCGTTATCATTCATAAATACTGTGCCGCCAACGGGTACATAAGCCTGCCTTAAATTATTCTCGGGCATATTGTAGCCCTTTGTTTTGAAGAAGCACCTTATGTTGTCTGCAACTTCCTCATTAAACTGAAGGTCAAAGCCAAACTCACGGCAGCAAACATCACGTGTAATATCATCTGGTGTGGGGCCAAGACCACCTGTGGCAATTACTATATCTGAGCGGGACATAGCAGTATTGAAGGCTTCAGCAAGCCTTTCGTCATTATCACCCACAGTTACGTGGTGGAGTACTGATATGCCCATATTTGCAAGCTCTGTGGAGAGATACTTGCAATTTGTATTTAAGATGTCACCAAGTAAAATCTCGGTGCCGACAGATAAAATTTCACAGACAGCCATTGTGTGCCTCACGGATTTTAATTATTTATTCTCAATAAGTATAAACCTTGCATCCTTTGCAGCCTGCTCAAGGAGAGGAGCGAAATCATAGCAAGCCTCTGCCTCCTCAACATACTGGATTGTAGGCCTTGTTTTGGGGTGCTTTGGTGTAAATACTGTACAGCAATCCTCATAGGGAAGGATTGAAATATCAAAGGTTTCTATCTTGCGGGAGATTTCAATAACCTCATCCTTATCCATACCTATAAGAGGTCTGAATACGGGAATTTCGCAGATAGCATCTGTGCAGGCAATAGCGGGCATGGTCTGTGATGCAACCTGACCTACACTCTCACCTGTAATAAGGGCTGCTGCCCTCTCCCTTGCACATATATCCTGTGCTACACGCATCATCATACGGCGCATAACTACTGTGAATATATCCTCGGGGCAATAGTCTTTGATTTTCTCCTGAATTTCGGTAAAGGGCACTACCCAAAGGGCAATTCTGCCGCTGTACTTTGCAACCTGCCTTAAAAGTGAATGTACCTTCTGCTCAGCTCTCTCGCTTGTGTAGGGTGGAGATGCAAAGTGAACTGCGATAAGCTCAATGCCTCTTTTAGCCATCATATAGCCTGCAACGGGGGAATCTATACCGCCTGAAATAAGCAGGGCTGCTCTGCCTGCGGAGCCTGTTGGCATACCGCCTGCGCCTTTAATCTGCTTACCGTGAATGTAGGCATATTCATCCCTTATTTCAATATTCACTACTATGTCGGGGTTGTGAACATCTACTGTAAGATGAGGGAATTTATTAAGTAAATATCCGCCTGCCTCTCTGCAGATTTCAGGGGATTTAAGTGGGAACTTTTTATCTGAGCGCTTTGCCTCAACCTTAAAGGTAGATGCACCCATAAGGTCATCTGCAAGGTACTCCTCAGCATTTTTAAGAATAGTCTGAAAATCCTTGCTTACGGCAATAGCACGTGAAAAGGCTGCTATACCAAAAACCTTGCTGATTATTTCAACTGCTCTGTCAAGGTCTGCGTCCTCGTTGACTGCCTCTGCAACTATTGTAGACTGTGCTACCGTAAACTTAAACTTGCCTACGGGAGCAAGGCGGTGCTTCATATTCTTTATAAGCATATCCTCAAAGGTGCGTCTGTTAAGACCTTTAAGGGCAAGCTCACCATTTTTTATTAAAATTACTTCTTTCATATTCTGTCCTCTATTTAATTGCTCTTATATCATTCTTTGCGTTTTTAATGCAGTCTATAAGATAATCTATTTCCTCTTTGGTAGTGTAGCGTGAAAAGCTGATTCTTATAGGACTCTCCATTCTCTCGTGTGAAAGACCCATCTCTGTAAGTACTCTGCTCTTTTTACCCTTTGAGCATGCAGACCCTGAGGAAACACACACGCCCCTTGCGGAAAGGTAATTGAGAAGGGGCTCACTCTTAATGCCCATTACTGAGATGTTTGTAACAAAGGGAAGGGCATCCTTTGGTGAATTAAATTCCACACCACCGATTTTTTCAAGCTCTGCTACCATGTAATCACGTTTTTCGGTAGCATCTGCAAGCTCTTTTTTTACATCAGGCAGAGCCTTAGCTGCTGCACCAAAGCCGGCTATTGCAGGCATAGCCTCTGTGCCGGGTCTTATTTTCATCTCCTGCTCACCGCCAAAGGCACGGGGATTTATTTTAACACCCTTGCGGATGTAAAGTGCACCTACACCCTTTGGACCGTGAATTTTGTGGGAGCTGATTGTAAGCAAATCCACACCAAGCTGTGTGGGCTTAACAGGCATTTTGCCAAAGGCCTGCACCGCATCACAGTGAATAAGTGCAGGGCTCTTTGCCCTTGCCACTGCACGCTTTATGCTCTGCACCGGCATTATTGAGCCTACCTCATTATTTACAAGCATCATTGTAACAAGGATTGTATCCTGAGTTACTGCCTCAAATAAATCCTGCTCATTGACCTTGCCCTCTGAGTTTACCTTAAGTCTTATTACCTCAAAGCCCTCACCCTCAAGCTTTGTAAGTATTTCATCACTGCTGGGGTGCTCTACTGAGGTGGTAACTATGCGCTTGCCAAACCTTTTATTGCGGTAGGCTGCGCCTGTGATAGCAAGGTTATTACTCTCTGTGCCGCCTGAGGTAAAAAAGATTTCTCCGCTTGTGCAGGAAAGCACATCTGCAACAGCACGCCTTGATTCTTCAAGCAGCTCATTTGCCTTGTTGCCTATAAAGTGAAGGGATGAGGGATTACCCCAATTTTCACTCATGGCGTATGCCACTGCCTCAACTGCTTCGGGGCAGGGTTTTGTAGTTGCACTGTTGTCAAAATAGGCCTGCATTCTGTTGCCTCTCACTTTAATAATTTTGCCTTTAGCGGTTACCCTTGCTTGCATATAGTTACCCACTTTAGCATATTTAGTGTATTATAATATATTATATAAATAAAATCAAGTTTTAGTTTTATGGTGCAGAAGCGGTTATTTTATATCTTGAATTAAAAATGTGTATATGATAATATCTATTTGTTAATTATTTTCATATTTTCAAAGGAGAATTTTTATGAAGAAGCGTATTATCGCCCTCATTCTCGCTTTTGTAATTGCACTTGGCTGCTGCAGCCCTGCCTTTGCAAAGGAAAGCAAAGATGAAACTGTAAATCCCCTTTCACAGGCTGGCACAAGTGACCTGCCCTTCATACTTATAAGAGGTATGAATTTCAGTGGTCTTTACTACAAAATGGGCACTGACAAAGAGCAGAATTGCCTTGGCGAAATAAAAGCAGCAGACATCATCAAGGTTGTGCTTAAAGCATCAACCACCGCTATTTTTAAGCGTGACTGGAATGTATTTGCTGATATCGCCTGCGACTACGCAAAGGACTTAATGGGTCTTATGGCATGTGACGAAAAGGGCAACTCAAAGTATGATGTATCCGTTCAGGATTATCCCCTTGCTATTTCAAATTACCCTGAGCTTCAGAATGGCGAAACAGATGAGTTTGGTATACTTCACGCCGCCTGCGACATATACGGCGCAGATAAGGTTTACTACTACAACTACGACTGGCGCCTTGACCCCCTTACCCACGCTGACAAAATCAATAAGCTTGTAAATCAGGCTCTTAAAGACAGCGGCAAGGATAAGGTTAACCTTGTATGCGCAAGCATGGGCGGTATTGAAACCATAAGCTATATGTATAAATATGGCACAGAGAAGCTTAACAGAGTAATCTTTTTAAGCTCCACCTTTACAGGCACTCACGTTACAACTGATGTGCTTCAGGGCAAAATAGATTTTAACAGCTACTATGTTTATATGTACCTTCGCAAGCTTGTTGCACAGAATAACAAGGGTCTCGGCGTGCTTATGGATGCCCTTTACAAAATCAAGCTTTTTGACGGCGTATGTAAATTCTTAAATAAAACCCTTGCACCTAATATCATAGATGAGGTTTATGATTACTTCCTTACAGATACCTTCGGCACAATGCCATCTGTATGGGCACTTGTATTACCTGAGGAATATGACGCCTGCATCAAATATATGTTTGAGGGCAAGGAAGAAAAATATGCTGATTTCATCGCCCTTACAAAAGAATACCAAAAGATGACAGCACAGCGTGACGAAATGCTTTATAAGGCAGTTGAGGACGGCACATCAATATGCGTAGTTGCCGGCTACAACTCAGCTACTGTACCCGTTTATGTTGGCGGCGGCTCAAATGGTGACTCAATACTTGAGGCAGACAGAATGCTTGGTAAAGCAAAGGTTGCTCCCCTTGGCACAACCCTCAGCAACGATAAGGACGCACATTTTAAGAACCCAAAAATCAGCTTTGATAACACAGTTGATTTAACAAACGTTCTCTTCCCCGAAAACACATGGGCTATCAGAAACGGTCGCCATGTAGGCTGTAATTACGGCACAGATATGAGCACATTCCTCTTTACACTTGTAAACTATAAAGGCACTCCCACAGTTACAAATGTAAAGGGCTACAATCAGTTTATGGATTCCTCCACAGGCTATGATTTAATGCTTGTAAAATAACCGATAAATCATTAAAAGGACCTTGAAAAAGGTCCTTTTTTGTTGCCGTTTTGGGTGAAAATCAGGCTGATTTTGTTATTTGTGAAGCTTGTTCGCTTTACACTTATGATAATTTCTATAAATTCATCTTAAAATCAGAAAACACTTATATATCAAGGCTTGCTAATATATCAGAGCATGGTATAAATATCGCCTGTAAAGGTTTATGACTTGACACGCACGGCAAAAATTGCGTTTTTTGTGCTTCGTTATTAAAAATCTCTGCTGAAAACTGAAGAAAAAGCAAAAATCAGGCACATTTCTGCGCCTGATTTTATATTAAAAAGCATATTTATTTTGCAAGCCTTATAACTGTAACGGAGTTTGCGGGCACTGTATAATTAAAGCTTTCGCTTATATTCTTAAGCTCATACTCTTTTATATTTATCTGCTCGTCTTCACTTAAATTAAGGTTATTTGCTTCAAGGTTTTCACCTGCTACCTGATAGGCTTTTGCAGCAGAAACCTTTGCATTTTCGGTTTTAACTGCGAAGGTCTTTTTCTCTGCAGTAACATTGACAAGCTTAATGATAATATCTCCGCTTTCATCAGTGCTTACTACCTGATAAGCCTCTGCCTCGGCAGGCTTTGCAAAATCATAATCAACATAAAGCACATCATCAATATAGCACTTTACTGCTGTGCCGCTGACTACTACTTTAAGCTTATAGGTCTTGCCCTCTTCAGCAGTAAACTCTTTGATTGTGCCGGGAATTTTACCTGTTTTTGCACCATTCTCAACCTGCTGAAGGCAGCTGATTGTATTTTGCCAGCCACCAATATTCCAGAAGATAAAGTTATCCTTATCCTTAACTGCAAAGGGAATAGTAAAGCCCTCTGAGCCGCTTACCTTAGTAGCCTCTACTGTGTAGGTGTAGTTGCTCATTTCGTCATCTGTGCCAAAGAAAATGGGGTCGCCTATATTGGTGTTGCTCATCCAGTCACTATCGTGAAGAAGAGCGCCCTTTTTAATTTTCCACTTGCCGTCATCACTGGTCTTCTGCCAATTCCACCAAAGGTCAGGAGTAGAGAAATTTTCCTTCTCTATAACCTTGCCTGTTAAGTTATCTGTTACAACAATATTATCATACTGAGCTATGGTATACCATACGCCTACACCTACTCTGCCCTTAAGGTCTGCCTGAGGTATTGCCGCACCCTTAAGCTCTGATTTAAGCAGCTTGCTGCCCTGATTTACAGAGAAGAGCTTTTGTACATAGTAATTTATTGAGCCTGTTACACTATGGTTATCAAACCATATAAGATTAGGGCTCCAATGCCATGCGGTTTTGCTGGAGAAAAGTGGCGCATAAGCAGCCATTCTTACTATATCACCATTACGCTCAAGACCTGTCATATAGGCAGCCTCTGCAATAGCAGCTTTAAGGTTATTGCTCCATGCAGCATACTCACCTACAAATACAGGTATTGCACCGCCGTATGGGGTATCTGTCATACCGCTTATTGTACGGATATAATTATTCTCATCATAGTAATCAGCATTTCTCTTAAACCACTCAGGAGTGTTGTAATAATGCTGGTCTGTTGCACCTGCAAATTTTGTAACATCAGTTTCAGCACCAAGCTGATTTTTAGCATACTCATAGGATTTAATATACATCTCGCCGTGGGTTGCATCTGATGCACCTGCGGAGTAAATAAGCTCAATGCCATCATAAAATTCAGGATTTTCTGCCTTTGCCTTATTGAAGGCATCAAGGAATGCCTGATATCTCTCAAAGTAATCCTTGCCCTCATTCTCGTTGCCTACTGCAACATATTTAAGCTTAAAGGGCTCGCTGTGACCCATAGCAATTCTGAGAGCGCCCCAAATGGTAGTTTCATCACCACGGCAAAACTCTATAAGGTCAAACATATCCTGAATATACTGCTTAAATTCAGCACTATTCATATCAATGGGACCCTTGCCACGCATCTGACAGTAAAGTCCGCAATCAAGCACAGGCACACCTACTGCGCCTATATCCTCAGCTAAAAGGAAATACTCATAAAAGCCGAGACCGTAGGTCATAAAGCAGGGGTATGGGTCATTTGTTGCTCCATGATCTGTCCAGATGTTTTCACCCTGCTTTCTTGCAGCAACGTCACCTAATCTGCCATCAAACTCAAGGGGCATACCATTGCTGCCTGTTGCAACGGAATCCTTCCAGCTATACTGAGTTTCTTTGTTTTCACCCTCAATTACACAGCCACCGGGGAAGCGCAAGAACTTAGGCTCCATAGCGGCAAGATACTCACATATATCCTTTCTCATACCGTTTTCTCTGCCCTTGTAGGTATCCTCAGGGAAGAGGGAAATCATATCCATTGCAACTGTGCCCTTATCAGTAGTAAGGCGAAGGGTTACATTCTGTGTAGCAGTTGCGGATGATTTAAGAGTGAGAGTATATTTTGCCCAATCTGCAGTAATATTATTTATAACGCCATTTGCAATAGCTTTACCATCCTGACAGATTGAAACCTTAACTGCACCGCTGTAATTTTCAAGTGCTTTTATGTAGGCAGAGAATTTATAGCTCTTGCCATTCTCTACAGCCATACCCTCAAGGAAGCCCTTGTTTTCAATGCCTGCTGCACTGCCATCTGAATTGGTAAGTAAAAGATAATTTGTGTTGTTTTCGTTAAGGCAGTTTTCTGTATCATTTATTTTTACCTCTGCCTTTGCAGTGCCTACTGTGCTCCAGCGGTAAAGCTGGTCATTCTCTGCCTTTTCAGGAAATTCAAAGGAGCGGTTTGCAACCATCTCCGCATATATTCCGCCATCAGCAGCGAAGTTGATATCCTCAAAGAATGCACCAAAAAGCAGGTCGCTTATATCGTGCACCTCGTCAGCTGCATCTATATTGAGCTGATAATCCGAATCCTCCACACTGTATGGTGTAACAGTATTAGGGTCAGGGCGCTGGGGTGCATCCTTACCGCCACCAAATTTGCCGGATATAGCCATAAACACAGCCATAATTGTGGCAATGAATTTTTTGATTGCACTTAATATTGTATATTTCATAGGTACCACCTGCTTCAGAATTTATATTTGGATTATATCATAATAAAATATATGTAGTAAAGCAAAAAAATCCAATGAAAAATTATATAACAAGCCTGATTTTTCTTTTATGACATAATTCCTACTGTCAGTAGAGTAATTATTTCAAATTCTTCTCTTAATAGTTTTACAAAGCATATTTTTTGTGTTAGAATACCACCATCAAAAGCGAAAAAGAGGTGACGGCTATGAAAAAGAAAAAATCAAAGCACGCATATCCTGACTATAATTTCAGAAAAATTACAGATATTACCGTAGATGACTTAAACAGAATGGGTGCAAAGGCCATTGCCGTTGACCTTGATAACACTACTGTTAAGGATGCTTCCTTCCACCTTTCACACGAGGTTAAAGAGTGGGTTGAGGAAATGAGAGCGGCAGGCTTTAAGTTTATTATAATTACAAATACATTTAATTTCAGAGCCAAGTTTTTATCTGAAAGAATGGGCGGTGTGCCTTATGAGGCAGAGGCTAAAAAGCCACATACAAGAGCCCTCAAGACTGCCGCAAAAACCATAGGCGTGGATGTAAGCCAGATTGCAATGATAGGTGACCAGCTTTTTACAGATGTATTTGCAGCAAACAAAGCGGGTGCTATCAGCATTAAGGTTGAGCCCTTTGAGAAGGAAAAGCTTTTTGCATCCTACTGGAAAAAGGTGCGCAGCAAAGAGAAAGCCTACGTAAGCGGCGAAGAGGTTGACATTGCAGGACTTGAGCAGAATAAAGAAATGAATATGCTTTATAA
>JAKSQR010000170.1 GCA_024404065.1 Clostridia bacterium
CCCTTTGACCTTTCGGCAATTTTGCCATAGGCACCTGCAGGGCAATCAACACCCTGAAGGTAATCTACACCATCAATATTAAAATAGCCAAGCTCCTTCATAGTGCTGATACTGAAATATTCACTTTTTGAAATGGATTTAAGGGTATTTGCGCCCTTATCACCGAAGTCTGCCGCATCAGGCATTTCGCCTATGCCACAGCTATCCAGCACTATAAGAAAAACTCTTTTTGCCATAATTACTCCTTAGGCTCAAGGTGAGGTAAAGAATCAATTTTTACTGCCGTTTCAAGGGCTAAAGTCATCATATCTGTAAATGAATTTTGCCTTTCGTCTGCGTCAAGTGAGGTGAAAGGCTCATAGCATAAATCTGAAATGGTGCATATTGCAAGGGCTCGTTTGCCAAGCCTTAATGCTGTAGTATAAAGGGCTGCTGCCTCCATCTCAACTGCAAGGCAGCCAACCTTAGCCCAATCCACAGAAGCACGTGTATCATCATAAAATGTATCTGATGAGTAAAGGGAGCCAATCTTAAAATTATATTTCTTTTCGTCTGCAACTTCCTTTGCTGCTGAAAGCATTTCAAAATTACAAACAGGGGCAACTGTGCCATCAAGACCATACTGTTGTGAAAAAGCTGAATTTGTGCAGGCGCCTATACCTGCAACTATATCCCTTACATTACAGTCAGGTGAAATTGAGCCTGCTGACCCGATTCTGATAATATTCTGTACATCAAAAAACTTAAAAAGCTCATAGCAGTAAATGCCCATTGAGGGCATACCCATACCGCTTGCCATTACGCTTACCTTTACGCCCTTGTAGTAGCCTGTGTAGCCGTTTACACCTCTTACGCCATTTACAAGCACAGGATTTTCAAGGAAGGTTTCTGCTATAAATTTTGCTCTTAAAGGGTCACCTGGCATAAGCACAGTTTTGCCAAAGCCTATTTCATCAAGCAGCTTTATGTGAGGAGTATTTTCAGCCATATTATGCCTCCTGAGATTTTACAATTTTAACCACTCTGCTTGTGCCAAGTCTTGAAGCACCAAGCTCTATAAATTTCTCTGCATCCTCAATAGATGAGATACCACCTGCAGCCTTAATCTTAAGGTGAGGAGCAACATTCTCAGAGAAAAGCTTAATATCATCAAAGGTTGCGCCTGCGGTGGAAAAGCCTGTGGAGGTTTTTATATAGTCTGCACCTGAGTCTGAAACTACGTGGCACATCTCAATTTTTTCCTCATCAGTAAGCAGGCAGGTTTCAATTATAACCTTAAGCAGCTTACCCTTGCAGGCCTCTTTAACTGCCTTTATTTCCTGAAGCACAAAGGCATAGTCTTTATCCTTAACCTTGCCTATATTTATAACCATATCAATTTCATCAGCGCCGTTATCAACTGCATCAGTTGCCTCAAAGCACTTTGCTGCTGTGGTGGAGTAACCATTAGGAAAGCCGATTACTGTGCAGATTGCCAATTTGTCGCCTACATATTCCTTTGCCTGCTTAACATAGCTTGCAGGTATGCAGACACTTGCGGTGTGGTATTTAATACCATCGTCACATATTGCTTTAATCTCTGCCCATGTGGCGGACTGTGAAAGTAAGGTATGGTCACACTTACCGAGTATTTCTTTAATATCCATATTAACCTCTTATTCAGCAATGAATTTATAGTTTAAGGGCTTTGATGTTTCGGCATAGGCATTAAGTGCGATTATCTGCACGCTGTAGGTTTTGCCTGCAGTAAGCTTGCCTAAATT
>JAKSQR010000171.1 GCA_024404065.1 Clostridia bacterium
ATCGGCACCGATCAAAGCGTTGGTATGCTTATGGAGGCTCAGCGCAAGGTAATGGAAAGTGGCAAAAAGATATTGCTTCTTAATCAGAGCATGGAAGAGCTTGATTTATATGGCACTATTGATAGCTGCATAAGCACTTTGGATTGCATAAATCATCTTGAAAGCCACCAGAATGTTAAAAAAGCCTTTCAGATGGTTTCTTTGTTTATGGTGTCTGGCGGAGTTTTTGCTTTTGATGTGAACACTATCTACAAGCATCATTCCGTACTTGCAAATAATGCCTTTGTTTTTGAGAATGATAAGGTGTTCTGTACCTGGCAAAATACACTTAATGATGATGACAGCGTAGATATAAATCTGGATTTCTTTGAGCAGGAGGACGGAGTATACTATCGTGAGAGCGAAAGCTTTACTGAGCGTGCTTACACATTTGATGATTTAACATCCTGGCTTGAAGAAGCTGGTTTTACAGTGAAAGCAATCTATAAAGATATGACAACAGAGCCTGCAATTGAAAAAGACGAAAGAGCAGTTTTTCTTGCAGTTAAGAGGTAAAAAATGGGAAAAGCAGTAAGAATGATTTCAGATGACGGTACACTTACCGTTATGGCAATAGACAGCACAGATTTTGTAGGCAGAGCGGAGCGAATCCATCAGACATCTGCTGTTACATCCGCAGCACTTGGCAGGCTTCTTACAGCAGCCTCCCTTATGGGCGCTGTGCTTAAGGGCAAGGACCACACAATCACACTCCGTCTTAATGGCAATGGCCCTGCCGGTGTAGTGCTTGCAGTATCCGACAGTGAGGGCAATGTAAGGGGATATGTACATAACCCTGTTGTTGAAATTCCCCTTAATGCTAAAGGCAAGCTTGATGTAAGGGGAGCAGTAGGCGTAGACGGCACTTTGACCGTAATGAAGGATTTAGGCCTCAAAGAGCCTTATATTGGTCAGATTCCCATTGTAAGCGGCGAAATTGCAGAGGATATTACAAATTACTTTGCTACAAGTGAGCAGACTCCAACTGTTTGTGCTCTTGGTGTGCTTGTAAATCCTGATTTGACTATTAAGGCAGCAGGCGGATTTATTATTCAGCTTCTTCCCACCGCTATGGATGATACCATAGATAAGGTTGAGGAGTGCATTAAGGATATTCCTCCCGTTACAAATATGCTTACATCTGGTATGACACCGGAGCAGATTTGCCGCAACGTGCTTAAAACTTTTGACCTTGAGCTGCTTGATGAGTTTGAGCCTGTTTATAAATGCACATGCAGCAAGGATAGGGTAGAGCGTGCCTTTTTAACCCTTGGTAAGGATGACCTTGAGGATATGGCAAAGGACGAGTATACTGAGGCAGTTTGCCCCTTCTGCAATAAGAAATACAGGTTCACTCCTGCCGAAATACTCAGTATTGCAAACAGCAAATAATACCTGATATATAAGGCTTTTTTGCCGGGTCAAAAAATAATTTCAAAAATTTTAGATTTTTTTGAAAAAAAGTATTGACATTCAGAGTATTATGTTGTATTATAGCTAAGCCGTCAAGAGATACGGCACTTGCGTGGGAGCATAGCTCAGCTGGGAGAGCACCTGCCTTACAAGCAGGGGGTCACAGGTTCGAGCCCTGTTGTTCCCACCATCTTTTTGGCCCGGTAGTTCAGCTGGTTAGAACGCTAGCCTGTCACGCTAGAGGTCGACGG
>JAKSQR010000172.1 GCA_024404065.1 Clostridia bacterium
GGTATGGTAGTTACCACATGGGTACTTAATGTAGATACAGTAAAGGGCCGTATCGGCCTTACTATGAGGGAGAAAAACAGACCTCAGGCATAAGGATTAAGTAGGACTAATGGGCTTTCCGTTAGTCCTTATTTTTAGTGTATTTTACAAGGATAGTGTCTGCATCAGTTTTTATTGTAATTCTGCTGCGGCTGGTATATAATTATGAAAAGAAATTTAACAATCTTGAGGTAAATATGAGAATAGTTTTAAAGAATTGCAGCCTGCTTGATGGCACAAAAAATATGGTGCTGAAAAAGGGTGTAGATATTTCAATAGAAAATAATACCATAACCGAAATAGGTACCGTCACCACAAACAGCAGTGATAAAATAATTGACCTTGCAAATAAATACGTAATGCCCGGCTTAATAAATTTGCACGTTCATCTGCCTGCTAATGGAAAGCCTAAAAATAAGCCTCTGAAGGCGGATGCCTTAGCAAAATTTGCCTTATCCTCAAAGATAACAAGAGCATTTACATTAAAGCTTTGCCAAGCAAATGCCATGCAGGGCTTAATGTCAGGTGTTACTACTATTCGTGCTGTTGGCGGGCTTGATAATATTGACACAATCTTAAGGGATAAGATAAACAGCGGTAAGCTTGAGGGGCCAAGAATCATAGCATCCAACTATGCTATTGGTGTGCCAAATGGTCACATGGTAGGCTCTGTTGCAAGGGGTGCACAAACTATTGAAGACGCCATAAAAATGATAGATGAGCTTTACAGCCAAGGCGTTGACTTAATTAAGCTGATGATTACGGGCGGTGTTATGGATGCAAAGGTAAAGGGTGAGCCTGGCAGACTTATGATGCAGCCAGATATGATTAAGGCTTGCTGCGACAGAGCACACAGCTACGGCTTAAAGATTGCCGCCCACGTACAAAGCCCTGATGGTGTTAAGGCTGCCCTCAACAACGGAGTTGATTCAATTGAGCACGGCTCAGTTATTGATGAGGAGCTGATTAAGGCTTATAAAGAGAATAACGCTGTAATGGTGTGCACTATATCCCCCGCCCTTCCTATGGCAAAATTCAAAAGAGAAACCCTTGGTATAACTGAAGCTGTACAGTTTAACTCAAATATAGTTTACAGCAATATGATAAGTGGCTCAAAGACAGCCTTGGAAAACAATATTGCTGTTGGCTTAGGCACAGATACGGGATGCCCATATACTACCCATTACAATATGTGGCGTGAGCTTCATTACTATAAAACAAGGGTGGGCGTATCACCAGAGTTTGCGCTGTACTCGGCTACATTAAACAATGCAAAAATACTTGGAATAGACCATATTACAGGCAGCATAGAGGTTGGTAAATGTGCCGATATTCTTGTATCAGAGGCTAATCCCTTAGAGGATTTCAGAAACATTTCTCAGCCCTTTATGGTTATTGCAAAGGGAAAAATATATAAAACCCCTGTGATTAAAAAATATGAAAAATGTGAAGCAGAATTGGACAAATATTATAACGC
>JAKSQR010000018.1 GCA_024404065.1 Clostridia bacterium
CCTTACTGTGATATATGCGTAATCGGTTTTACATCTCAGCAGGAGATACTTACAAAGGCGGCTGCAAATGAGGTAATAACCAAGCTTAAAAACGCAACAGAGAGTAAATATAAAGATGAGAAAATAATTGTACTCGGTCCCGTGCCTGCAAGGGTATCAAGGATTGGAGGAAAATTCAGATACAGAATTATAATTAAATGTAAAAATACTAAGTCCTTCAGAAATATGACATCAGAAATCCTGAAAGATATGGGCAATGATAAACGCTTCAGAGCGGTTACCGTTTATGCCGATATCAATCCGGATTCTATGCTGTGAGGTAAAATATGGCAACAAGAAATATTGTAAAATTAGGTGATGACATTCTTCGCAAAAAGTCACGCCCTGTTGAAAAATTTGATGACCGTCTTCACACTCTTCTTGATGATATGAGAGAAACCATGTACAAGGCAAATGGCGTAGGTCTTGCCGCAGTGCAGGTAGGTGTACTCAAGAGAGTAGTTGTGCTTGATTGTACAGAGGACCACACAGGTTATCTTGAGCTTATTAACCCTGAAATTATTGAAAGAGAAGGGGAGCAGTTTGAGGCAGAGGGTTGCCTTTCACTTCCCGGTGAGCAGGGTGTAACTGTAAGACCTATGACTGTAAAGGTAAAAGCTCAGGACAGAAACGGTCAGTGGTGTGTTTACAAGGGCACAGAGCTTAAGGCAAGGTGCTTCTGCCACGAAATTGACCACCTTGATGGCGTATTATTTATTGATAAAGTAATCGATAAGGAGAACTTATGAGAGTAGCATTTATGGGAACTCCTGATTTTGCAGTTCCCTGCCTTCAGAAGCTTATTGACCTTGATTATCAGGTTACAGGTGTATTCACTCAGCCAGATAAACCAAAGGGAAGGCACGGCATTCTTACTCCACCTCCTGTAAAGGAGTTGGCATTAAAATATGATATTCCTGTTTATCAGCCCACAAAGATGAAGGATGGCACAGCTCTTGAGATGGTTAAGGAGGCTGACCCTGAGGTTATTATTGTAGTTGCTTATGGCAAAATTTTACCTAAGGAAATCCTTGAATATCCAAAGTATGGCTGTATAAATATGCACGCATCCCTTTTACCAAAGCTTCGTGGCGCAGCACCTATTCAGTGGTCAATTCTTAATGGATTCAAAAAAACAGGCGTTACAGCAATGCAGATGGATGAGGGCCTTGATACAGGCGATATGCTCCTTACAAGTGAGATTGAGATTACTGAGAATATGAATGCTGAGGAGCTTCACGATGCACTTTCTCAGATGGGTGCTGACCTTATGGCAGAAACTATTACTGCTGCCGTTGAAGGCAAGCTTAACCCCATTAAGCAAAATCATGATGAATTTACTTATGCCTCTATGCTTTCAAAGGAGCTTTCACCCATTGATTGGTCAAAGAGCGCACAGGAAATTCATAACCATATAAGAGGTCTTTACGGCTGGCCTTGTGCAACCGCAAAGCTCAGTGGCAAAACCGTAAAAATCCATCAGAGCATTATGTGTGATGGTAAAGGCAGTAAGCCCGGCGAAATAGTATGTAAGGATAAAAAGCTTGTAGTTGCCTGCGGTGATGGTAAGTGTATTGAAATTATTACCCTTCAGGCAGAGAATAAAAAAGCAATGTCAGCGTCGGATTATTTAAGAGGTAACCCGATTACCGCTGAATGCTTTGAATAAATAAGGAGAAAATAAATGAGATTGGATTCAGGTTATCTTTTACTTGTAGTACCTGCACTTATATTATCTCTTATTGCACAGCTTGCAGTTAAGTCTGCTTATAAAAAGTATGGCAAAATTGCAAACAGCAGAGGTCTTACAGGTGCTATGGCAGCACAGATGGTGCTCAATTACTATGGTATAAATGATGTTCGTATTAACCATATAGGCGGTAATCTTACCGACCATTTTAACCCCTCAACTAAGGAGATAAACCTTTCTGATGGTGTATATGATAAGTGCAGTATTGCCGCAGTAGGTATTGCTGCTCACGAAGCAGGTCACGCAGCACAGCATGCTCAGGATTATGCCCCTATTAAATTCAGAAATTCTCTTATACCTATTTGTAATATAGGCTCAAGGTTTGGTTTTTATATTGCAATTTTTGGCGCAGCTCTTGCCTTCAGGCTTGACAGCCCCATACTTATGATGGTTGCCTATGCAGGCGTAGCACTTTATGCCTTTGCGTTTATTTTCCATCTTGTTACACTCCCTGTAGAGTTTAATGCAAGTATGCGTGCACTCAGCGTTATTGAGGAGTCAGGTCTTCTTATGGGTGAGGAATTAAGCGGTGCCCGCAAAATGCTTACAGCCGCAGCAATGACCTATGTTGCAGCAATGATTGCATCACTCGCAAACCTGCTGAGATTACTTATGATTGTAAACAGAAAGAAATAAGGAGCAAATCCAAGTGAAAAGTGCCCGTCAGGTGGCCTTTGAGGCCCTTCTAAAAATACATAAGGATGGTGCATACTCTAATCTTGTTGTGGATAGTATGCTTAAGGAATCCGACCTTGATGACAGAGATAAAGCCTTTGTCTCAAATCTTGTGTACGGCTCTCTTGACCGCCTTATACTTATAGATTTTAATTTAAGCTTATATCTAAATCAGCCCTCAAAAAAGCTGAAGCCTGAGCTTCACACAGTGCTTGTGTTAGGTGCCTATCAGATATTATTTATGGATAAGGTGCCAAACCACGCTGCAGTAAGCGAAAGTGTACAGCTTGCAAAGGTTAATAAATCTGCCTTTGCCGCATCCCTGGTAAATGCGGTTTTAAGAAGGGTTGCAGATAACGGACTCCGTTACCCTGAAATGGATGAAAGAAGCACAGAGTTTCTTGCAATTAAATACTCCTGCCCTGAGTGGCTTATGAGTATGTGGGTAGATGCCTACGGCTATGAGAATGCAGTTGAAATTGCAGAAAGAGCTCTTGATGCACCTCCCATTATTGCAAGGGTAAATATGCTTAAAACCAATCCTGAGGACTTAATGTGGAAGCTTGCAGAGGATGGTGTAATTGCAGAGAAATGCGAAGATATGCCAAATTCTCTTGTGCTGAGTAACACAGGCTCTGTAGATAATCTTTCTGCTTATAAAGAGGGATTATTCCACGCTCAGGATAAAGCCTCACAGTATTGCTGTATGGCTCTTAACCCAAAGCAGGGTGATGTAATATTTGATATGTGCTCAGCCCCTGGTGGCAAAGCATTTACTATTGCTGAAATGATTGAAAACAAAGGACTTATCAAAGCTTTTGATATATATCAGTCCAGAGTTGACCTTATCAGAAGGGGAGCAGAAAGATTAGGCCTCAGCTGTATTCTTTCCACACTTTCAGATGCCACAGTTTATAACGAAAATTTTGGAAAAGCAGATAAAATTTTGTGTGATGTTCCCTGCTCAGGTCTTGGCATTATAAGACGCAAGCCCGAGATAAGATATAAAAATAATGTGGAGCTTCAGCAGCTTCCCGATATACAGTACAGAATACTCTGCAACGCAGTAAGGTACTTAAAGCCGGGCGGAAGGATTGTTTACTCTACCTGCACCCTTAACCCTGCAGAGAATGAGAATATCTGTGATAAGTTTTTAGCAGAGCATTCAGATTTTCATAAGGTCAGCTTCCTGCCTCAGCTTCAGAGATATTCAGATAAAGATGGTTACCTTACAATGATGCCTCACCTTCATGGTACAGACGGCTTCTTTGTTGCAGTATTAGAAAAAGATATTTAATCAGGAGAAAATATGGATATTCTTTCAATGACCTTTGAAGAGCTTTCAGAGGTTTTTAAGGAAAATTCAATACAAGGCTTCAGAGCAAAGCAGGTTTATGAGTGGCTTCATAAACACCTTGCCTCATCTTATGATGAGATGACAAATCTGCCAAAGGCTTTAAGGGAGGAGCTCCAGCAAAAGTTCCCCATTATAGGCTGCAAAATTGTCCGCAAGCAGATTTCCACAGATGGCACCGTAAAGCTTCTTTATGAAATAAGCGGTGATGACTATGTGGAGTGCGTTGTAATGAAGTACAAGTACGGCTATACCATCTGTGTTTCATCACAGGTAGGCTGTAAAATGGGCTGTGCCTTTTGTGCTTCCACAATAGGCGGCTTCAAGCGTAGCCTTTCAGCAGGTGAGATTTTATCTCAGGTATATACCGCTCAGAAGGAAATTGGCGAAAGAATATCTCACATAGTGCTTATGGGTATGGGTGAGCCCATGGATAACTTTGATAATGTAATGCGTTTTCTCACCCTTGTTACTGACGAAAAAGGTCTTAACCTTTCAATGCGAAATATTTCCCTTTCTACCTGCGGAGTTGTGCCAGGTATTCAGAAGCTGCTTGATAAGCACCTTCAGCTTACACTTTCAGTTTCGCTCCACGCACCCAATAATGAAATCCGCAGCAGAATAATGCCTATAAATAAAAAGTATCATATAGAGGAGCTTCTTGATATGTGTAATAAGTACACAAAGGAAACCTCAAGAAGAATCTCTTTTGAGTATGCAATGCTTTCAGGTGTAAATGACTCTGATGACTGCGCACGTGAGCTCGGCAGAAGGCTTAAAGGCACGCTGAGTCATGTTAATCTGATACCTGTAAATGAGGTGGACGAAAGCCCATTCAAGCCCAGCTCACCTGAAAGAGTACAGAAATTTGTAGATATACTTGCTTCCTCAGGAGTTAATGCAACTGTAAGGCGTAAGCTCGGCTCAGATATAGATGCTTCCTGTGGTCAGTTAAGGCAAAAACATAAAAAGGAAAAGAGGGATACAGAATGAAACTTGCAGCTAAAAGTGATATAGGTCTTAAGCGTGAAAACAATCAGGATTCCTATTCACTTGGTGAAATACTTCCCGGTGTCTGCTATGCTATCGTTTGTGATGGTATGGGCGGTGCAGCCGAGGGTGCAGTAGCCTCCAGAGAGTGCGCACGTATTGTCCGTGAGCATCTCACCTCAGCCTACTATGAGGGTATGAGGGATATGTCTGTAAAAGCACTTCTGAATTCTTCTATTGAGCTTGCAAACAGGCATATATATAATATGTCCCTTCAGGACGAAAAATACGAAGGAATGGGCACCACAGTAGTAGTTGCAATTGTTACCAGAGATTATGTGTATATCTCTCATGCAGGTGACAGCCGTGCTTACCTTCTTAACCCCAGTATGCACACAATCACCCAGCTTACACGTGACCATTCAGTTGTTCAGCGAATGGTTGAGGATGGTACAATTACTCAGGAGCAGGCAGCAGACCACCCTGAGAAGCACCTTATTACAAGAGCTGTTGGTGTAGATGAAACTATAAGGGCAGATTTCTGCCAGGAGGATGTTACTGAGGGCGATATTATTCTGCTTTGCACAGATGGTCTTACCAATTACTCATCAGTAGATGAGCTTGTGCTTTCAGCAGAAGGGGTATCACTTGAGGATTACGTCAGCAAAATTGTTGAAAAAGCTAACGAAAACGGCGGAGGGGATAACATTACTGCCGTTGCCGTTTCAGTATAAAACAGGGAAGGAGAAATATAATGGATAACTACACAGGTAAAAGACTTGACAGCCGCTATGAGATTCAGGAACTGATTGGCGTAGGCGGTATGGCTGTTGTATACAAGGCTTATGATAATATTGATGACAGAATAGTTGCAGTTAAAATTCTTAAGGAAGAGTTTCTTGCTAACGAAGATTTCCGCCGCAGATTCAAAAATGAATCAAAGGCAATTTCTCTCCTTTCACACCCCAATATAGTTAAGGTTTACAATGTTAATTATGGCGAAACCTTACAGTACATAGTAATGGAATATGTTGAGGGTATTACACTTAAAGAGTATATTGAGCAGCAGGGCAGATTAGGTATAAAAGAAACTATCTATTTCTCTACCCAGATTTTACGTGCCCTTCAGCACGCTCACGATAAGGGCATTATCCATCGTGATATCAAGCCTCAGAATATTCTTCTGCTCTCAAATGGTACTATCAAGATTTCAGACTTCGGTATTGCCCGCTTCAGCTATAGTGATACAAAAACTATGACTGACTCTGCTATCGGCTCTGTTCATTACATCAGCCCTGAGCAGGCAAGAGGTGGCAATATTGATGAGCGTACTGACGTTTATTCAGCAGGCGTTGTAATGTACGAAATGCTTACAGGTATGCTTCCTTTTGTATCTGATAACAGCGTTTCAGTTGCTCTTATGCAGCTTCAGAATGATGCAAGAAGCGTAAGAGAAATCAATCCTAATATTCCTGTTGGTCTTGAGCAGATTGTTAAAAGGTCAATGGAAAAGAATACAAAGAACAGATATCAGACCGCTTCCGAAATGCTGCTTGATATAGAAGAGTTTAAGAGAAACCCCAATATCCGTTTCCCTGAAACTTACTTTGTAGATAATGAGCCTACAAGATATGTAGAGAAGGTAAATACAGTTAATGTACCTGCACGTGATAATACAGTGCCCGTAGCAGTTGATAATACTGCTGTTGAGGAGCCTGACTATGCTTCAAAGGGTAAGGGCGGCTTTATAATAACAGGCATTATTATAGGCCTTCTTGTAGTGCTGCTTGCCTATACAGGTATAGATTTCCTTATAACAGGTCAGCTTTTCGGCCTTATCCGTAAGAGTGCCGGTGATATGGTAGAGGTGCCTGATTTTACAGGTATAAACTATCAGGAGCAGATTATAAACGACCCCGAAAAATACGGCAATTTCAAATTTGCTGCACCTAACTATGTGGCAGACCCCAAGTTTGAAAATGATATAGTAATTGCTCAGGACCCTGCAAAGAGAACTCTTATTAACCCAAAGAAAACTGAGATTACTCTTACTGTTGTTAAAAATTCAACCACAGTAACTGTGCCCGATGTAAGCGGTAAAAACTGGGAAGCAGCCAAGAAGGAGCTTGAGAATAAGCACTTTGAGGTACAGCTTGTACCAAGGCTTACTGCATCCACACCCTTCGGTGAGGTTATTGAAACAAATCCAAAGGCATACACACAGGCTCCCGAGGGCTCAGAAATTCAGCTTATTTATGCTTCAGATGAGGGTATGATTACAGTACCCACTATTGTTGGTTGGGATGTTAAAACAGCTCAGGAAAAGCTTCAGAGCATGAAGCTTGACCTTGATATGAACTTTGTTTATAAAGAAAGTACAGAGCCTGAAGGTACAATTCTTTTCCAGAATCCCGTTGAGGGCGATAAGGTGCTTGAGGGTACAAGAATTCAGGTTACCGTAAGTGAAGGCTCAAAGAATAAGGAAGTAAGCATTAAGATTACTCTTCCTTCAAGAGCATCCACATTAAGCTTTGAGGTATTTGTAAATAACGAAAAGCAGGAGAGCAAGAATGTACTTATGGATGGTACAAACTACACCTTCAAGGTAAGTGGTAAGGAAGCTAACACTCCTGTTAAGGTTCGTATTGATGGTGACGATTATTACACCTGCACAGTTGACTTCTCAAAGGATAATCCCACTATCTCCAACCAGAGCTATACTCAGGGTGCATCTATAGGCTATTCAACTGTACCTAATGTTACAAATCTTCCTTTAGAGGAAGCTAAAAACAAGCTTAAATCAGAGGGCTTTAACAACATTAAGGTTGTATACGAAACTACCGCTGATGCAACTAAAGATGGCAAGGTAACAAGGGTAAACTACACTCAGGGCTTAATCAGAGCTAATTATATTTCCGTAAACTCACTTATCACACTTACCGTAGCACAGGCTGACGGCATTGCCACACCTGCATCTACCACAGCAGCAAGATGATGGCAGAGGGGATTATAATTAAAGGAATCGGCGGCTTCTACTATGTAGAGGCCGACGGTGAAATATATGAGTGCAAGGCAAAGGGAATTTTCCGCAAGGAAGGTATAAAGCCCCTTGCAGGTGATAATGTTACTATCTCTATAAACACCAATGCAGAGAATACCATTGATGTTATTCATGAGCGTACATCTGTAATGAACAGACCTCCTGTTGCTAATATTGACAGGCTGTTTATTGTTTCATCTACAGTAGAGCCAAAGCCAGTGCTTTTTATAATTGATAAGCTTACTGCAATAGCTCACGATAAAAATATTGAGCCGGTTGTAGTGTTTACCAAGTGTGATATGGCACCAGGGGATGAGTATGCCGAAATATACCGTAAGGTAGGCATTAAGGCAATATGCGTATCCAACAAAACAGGCGAGGGTGTAGATGAGGTTAAAGCAGAGCTCAAAGGTCATATAAGTGCCTTTGCAGGTAACTCAGGCGTAGGTAAATCATCTTTGCTTAATGCTATTGAGCCTTCCCTTCAGCTTAAAACTGCAGCAATCAGCGATAAGCTTGGCAGAGGCAAGCACACCACAAGGCACAGCGAATTATTTAAGCTTTGCGGTGGCTATGTAGCAGATACACCCGGCTTTGCATCTATTATTTCAGAGGATAGTGAATTTATTATAAAAGAGAATCTGCCCTTTGCTTTTCAGGAGTTTGAGAAGCATTTAGGCACCTGCAAATTCTCAACCTGCCTTCACATAAAGGATAAGGGCTGTAAAATCATAGAAGCAGTTAATAATGGTGAAATACCAAAATCCCGCCACGAAAGCTACTGTATGATGATGAATCAGGTTAAAGACCTTGAAGACTGGCAGATAAAAAAATGATATAAAAAACAGACCCTCAGGTTTTATCCTGAGGGTCTTAACTTATGTTGTGTTTAATTATTTAGCAGGGCAGTGGTTTGTTGCAACAATGTTTACACCTGTGCCGCAAACATCAGCTACAAGCACATCACCAAGCTTAACGGGAGCATTTACTCTTGCAGCGTTTACTGCTTCCATGCATTCAAAAATCTTCTCTTTAGGAAGAGGACCTGCTGACTTGCAGGGAACAACGCCGTGAATGCCGCCTTCAACTCTTACTGTAGTAGCAAGGCTTCTCTGAGGATGAGTAACTTCATCCTTAGCATACTGCTCACCACGCTTACAGGTGTTGCCAGTAACGCTTATAACTTCGTTATTATCGTTTAATTCAACGGTAATAGGACAGCCCATGGGGCATGTAACACAAGTAATATTCTTAGTCATTTTTTCATACCTCCACAGAAATTTCGATTACGCCGTCTTTAGCGAATTTCTTAAGCATATCGTTTTTGATAACAACATTTTCCATTTCGCCGGGAGCAAGACGGGGTCTCTTACGGCTGATAAGCTCTTCGCCGTTATATTTAACCTTAACTGTTGCATTCTTAAATGTTGAGCCAACTCTGAAGAAGAGTTTAACATCGCCTTCGTTATTAAGGTTAACCTTCTGAGGAACGATATAGCGAACAGCGCCAACGCCCTTAGTGGTAATATATTCTTTCTCAGCACATTCGCCCTTAACATACTTTGCAGCACCTTCACCAGCAATCTGGCTTTCCTGGGTTACAAAGTCAACAAGGTCGTGTACATGAAGTACGTTACCGCAAGCAAATACACCCTTGTGGTCTGTTTCTCTGTATTCATCAACAACAGCGCCATTAGTAACTCTGTCAAGTGAAATGCCAACATTCTTTGTAAGCTCATTTTCGGGGATAAGACCAACTGAAAGAAGAAGTGTATCACATTCAATTGTTCTCTCTGTGCCGGGGATAGGCTTACGTGTAGCATCGTCAACCTTTGCGATTGTAACGCCTGTAACTCTGTCCTTACCCTGAATATCAACAACTGTAGTTGAAAGGTAAAGGGGAATGTTAAAGTCATCAAGGCACTGTACAATATTTCTTGTAAGACCGCTTGAGTAGGGCATAAGCTCGCAAACGCATTCAACCTTTGCACCTTCAAGTGTCATACGTCTTGCCATAATAAGACCGATATCACCTGAGCCAAGTATTACAACCTTTTTACCAGGCATATAACCGTCAATGTTTACATATTTCTGAGCTGTACCAGCGCTCATAACACCGCTTGCTCTTGTACCTGCAATGTTAAGTGCACCTCTTGGTCTTTCACGGCAGCCCATAGCAAGTATTACTGCCTTTGCCTGAATTTCAAGCAGACCATCAGCCTTATTTACTGCATATACTTTATTATCCTGTGATACCTCAAGTACCATTGTGTCGGTTTTATACTCAATTTTTTCAGCATAAACCTGCTCAATGAATCTGTCAGCGTATTCAGGGCCTGAAAGCTCTTCACCAAAGTACTGAAGACCGAAGCCTGTGTGAATGCACTGCTCAAGAATACCGCCAAGTGTTTCTGCTCTTTCAAGAATGAGGATACTGTCAACACCGCATTCTTTTGCTTTAAGGGCAGCTGCCATACCAGCAGGACCGCCGCCTACTACAACTATATCATAATTAAGCATTGATTTTTCCTCCTTCTTATTTTGTTCTCTCGTAGAGTATCTTTGAATTACCACCAAATTTGGTGATTTCATTTATTTCAACACCAAGCTCCTGAGCAAGAAGCTCAACTACCTTTGAGCCACAGAAGCCGCCCTGACAGCGACCCATACCTGCACGGGTTCTTCTCTTAACACCGTCAACATCTCTTGCACCTGCAGGAGCCTTGATAGCGTCAATAATTTCGCCCTCAGTAATTGTTTCGCAGCGGCAGATGATTCTGCCGTAAGCGGGATTCTTTTCAATAAGAGCTTTTCTCTCTTCGTTGCTCATGTGTCTGAAGCGAACGGGCTCTTCTCTTGTGGGGTTAAAGTCAGCCTTTTCTTCTGCCTTAATCTCAGCCATTACAATATCCTTAACGTAAAGAGCAATAGCAGGAGCAGATGAAAGACCAGGGCTTTCAATACCAGCAACATTTATAAACTGAGCGTTCTTTTCGCTCTTTTCAATAATGAAATCGTCCTTGTCACAGTGTGCTCTTAAACCTGCGAAGGAAGTGATAACCTCTCTTGTAGTAAGAACAGGTACTGACTTCTTAGCAATTTCAAGAATTTCAGCAAGTGTATCAGCTGTAGTTGTAACATCTTCTTTATCTTCAATATCAAGAGCTGAAGGACCAAGAAGAAGGTTACCGTCAACTGTAGGTGTAACAAGAATGCCCTTACCCATCTTTGAGGGGCACTGGAATATTGTATGCTTTGCAAGTGAGCCAATTGACTTATCGCAGAGCATATATTCACCCTTACGTGGAGTGGTGTGAATGGAATTATCACCGATGAGGGCAGCAATTTCATCACAGTAAACGCCTGCAGCGTTGATTATATATTTTGCCTTAATGGTATCTGTACCATTTGATATGGTAAATACCTCGCCATCAAAATCAATAGCCTTTACTTCAAAGTTACGGATAAATTCAGTGCCGTTTATTACAGCATTTTCAGCAGCGGCAATAGTAAGCTCGTAGGGGCAAACAATACCTGCGGAGGGTGCCCAGAGTGCGCCTTTTGCTTCATCACTGATTGAGGGCTCTTCTGCTTTAAGCTTTGCCTTGTCGTAAATTTCAAGGCCGGGAACATTATTTGCGTTACCTCTGTCAAGAAGCTCCTTAACGGTATCCATCTCTTCGTCAGAGAAAGCTACTACAAGAGAGCCAACAGGCTTAAAGGGAACGTGAAGTGTTTCACAAAGTGAGGGCATAAGAGCGGTGCCTTCAACATTAAGCTTTGCCTTAAGTGTACCGGGCTTTGCATCAAAACCGGCGTGAACGATAGCTGAGTTTGCCTTTGAGGTACCCATAGCCATATCGTTGCACTTTTCAACAAGGGCAACCTTGATGTTGTAACGGCTGAGTTCACGGGCTGTAAGTGAGCCGATAACGCCTGCACCTACAACTGCTACATCATAGATCATAACATAGACCTCCAATTTATATTAAAGTACTGAATAATTATATCACTCTGATTTTTGCTTTACAATATTAAATATATTTATTTTAGAAAAATTTTTACAGTTTTCTATATTTCAATCTGACTGAATACGTTGCCCAGTGAATCATTTATTACAAGGCCAAACATAGAGTCCATTTCGGTTGAATCTCTGTTTATCAGCACAAGGTTTTTGCCCCTGAAGTATCTTATAAATCCTGCAGCAGGGTATACCCTGAGGGATGTGCCAGCTACTATCAGCATATCTGCATTTTCTATGGCTTTTACAGCACCATCAATGCAGTCGCCATCAAGGCTTTCCTCATATAGCACAACATCCGGTTTTACTACACCGCCACACTCACATTTTGGTATTCCTTCACTTTTTACAATGTGATTTATATCGTAAAATCTGCCACATTTCATGCAGTAATTTCTCAGCACTGAGCCGTGTAATTCATACACATTTTTGCTGCCTGCCTCAGTATGCAGTCCATCTATATTTTGTGTTACTACCGCACTCAGCTTATTTGCTTTTTCAAGCTCTGCAAGCTTTATATGAGTGATATTAGGCTTTGCATCAGGGTAATAGAAATACTGCTTGTAAAACTCATAAAATTCTTTCTTATGTGCATCAAAAAAGCTTCTGCTTATAATCTCCTCAGGTGGGTATTTATAGTCCATCATATATATGCCATCAGCAGAGCGAAAATCAGGTATGCCACTTTCCGTAGATACTCCTGCACCGCCAAAAAATACAATGCGGTTGCTCTCTTTTATCATATCATTAAGCACCCTAATTTTGCTGTTTTCCATAGTATCACCTCATCTGAATAATACCACATTTTATTGTGCTTTTCAAATAAAAGAGTCACAAAATACTGTATAATTTATGTTGCATAATTATTATATAGGTGTTATAATAACAATATATATGCACTTTTTCTATGCGAAAGGAATGACCTTAGTGGCAAACACTTCAAATAAAAAATCCAATCAGAGCAAGGGCAAAAATCCTGCCCCCAAAAAGCAGGCTGCAAATCAGTCTGCCAAGGGCAGAAATACAGCTTCTGCAGATATACGACTTGACAGGCAAAAGACTGCAATTGTGCTTGCAGCCTTCGGCATACTTGCTGCCTGCATAGTTCTTTTTGAGGGCGAAAGCGGATGGACAGTTTTACATAATTTTGTTTCAAGATTATTTGGCTACTGCGAATATCTGCTTCCCATCACCATACTATATATTGCGGTTGTGTGCGCACTTGATAAGCCCAATATGTCCCTTACTGCAAAGGTTATAAGTACAGTTGCGCTTAACCTTTTTGCCTGCTCATCATTTCATATAATCGGCAGCGAAACTGAGTATCTCAATACCGTTTCTTTAGGTGAGCAGATAAAAGATATATGGCTTGCAAACGGCACTAAGGGCGGCATTACCGGTGCAATTATCGGCGGTATAATCTGCAAGATTATCGGTAAAACAGGTGCTACAATTATCACCATTATTCTGCTTCTTGTATTCCTGCTTCTTGTTACAGGCTTAACTCTGCCTGTAATTTACTCATACATTAAGCGACCTGTCAAAAAAATCGGTCAGGTTACAAACGATAAGTTTGAGGAGAATGCCCGCCGCAGAGAAGAACTGAGAGAACAGCAGCAGAGAGAGGAAGAGGAGAGGGAGAGAAAGAAAAATGCTCTGCCTCCAACTGTAGATGTTAACGCTCCTTCAGGTAAAAAGGTAGATAATCTTATTCCTAAGGATCCATCAAAGAAAGCACCAGACCCTGTTGTAGGTATACCTGTAACTCCCGTTGCACCTGTAGTTCCTATAACTCCTGCTGTTACTGATACAGAAGCAAATGTTGAAGAAGCTAAAAAAGAGGAGAAGCCTGCTAAAAAATTACGTAAAAAGACTCCTCCTGAGGCTCCTAAAGCAGAAGAGCCTGAGAAGCCTGATGAAAATAAATTCGTTCCCCCTGCAGATGATGATAAGCCTAAGGGTAATTATACATTCCCCTCCATTGAGTGCCTTGAAAAGCGTGTGAACGGCAGTGCAATCAATAGTCAGGAGGAAATGACTAAAGGCGCACAAATGCTCATTGAAACTCTTCAGAGCTTCAAGATTAACGCAACTGTTACAAATATCTGCAGAGGTCCCTCTGTTACAAGATATGAGCTTATGCCAGAGGCAGGCGTGCGTATCAGCAAAATCACAACCCTTGCAGATGATATTGCGCTTCGTCTTGCTGCACAGAGCATAAGAATGGAGGCACCTATTCCCGGTAAATCTGCCATAGGTATAGAGGTGCCTAACAGCTCCAAATCCATGGTATCTATGCGTGAGCTTGTAGATACAGACCAGTACAGAGCTGCCGCTCTTAAATCAAAGCTCAGCGTTGCTTTAGGTAAGGATATTACAGGTAATCTCATACTTGCTGACCTTGCAAAAATGCCTCACCTTCTTGTTGCAGGTACAACAGGCTCAGGTAAGTCAGTCTGCCTTAACTCCATGATTATCAGCATTCTTTATAATGCAAGTCCTGATGAGGTTAAGCTTCTTATGATTGACCCCAAACAGGTTGAGTTTACTGTTTATAATGGTATTGCTCACCTTGCAGTTCCAGTTGTTTCCAACCCACGCAAGGCTGCAGGTGCATTAAGCTGGGCAGTAAGCGAAATGGAAAAGAGATATGCTCAGTTTGCTGCAAATGGTGTAAGAGATATCAAGGGCTTCAATAAGCTTGCAGATAACAGAGAAGACCTTACAAAAATGCACCATATTGTTATATTCATTGATGAGCTTTCTGACCTTATGATGGCGTCACCAAAAGAGGTTGAGGATAGCATCTGCCGTCTTGCTCAGATGGCACGTGCTGCAGGTATCCATCTTATTATTGCTACTCAAAGACCATCAGTTGATGTTATTACTGGTATAATCAAAGCAAATATTCCATCACGAATTGCTCTTTATGTTTCATCTGGTACAGATTCCCGTACAATCATTGACCAGAATGGCGCAGAAAAGCTTCTTGGTAATGGTGATATGCTCTTCAGCCCCGTAGGCTCACCTAAGCCTACCCGTGTACAGGGTTGTTATATCTCTGATGAAGAGGTTGAGGCTGTTGTAAACCACATCAAGAGCCAGTCTACTGTTGAATATGATGACGATATTATGAAGGAAATTGAAGCCAAGGCTGCCGCTGCTGACGGCGGTAAGAAGGGTACTGATGATGAGGATGCAAGTGACCTTGATCCTATGTTCAATCAGGCAGCTGAGGTTGTTATTATGGCAGGTCAGGCTTCAACTACAATGCTTCAGAAAAAGCTTAAATTAGGCTATGCAAGAGCCTCCAGAGTTATGGATGAGCTTGAGGAAAACGGCATTGTAGGTCCACCAGAGGGTGCAAAGCCACGTCAGGTGCTTCTCACTACTCAGGAGTGGTATGAGCGTCAGGCTCTCGCCTCAGGCAGTGCCTCAAATAACAAAGACGAGCAGATAGAATTTGATACTCTTGACAGTTACTCTGAGGAAGAGGAAACCTACGAGTATGACGAATACGAAGAGGACCTTGACGATGAGGAAGACGAAGAAGAGTACGAGGAAGAATACGAAGATGACGAGCCTGAGGAGATAGAGATAAACTTTATCCCTGAGGAAGTCACCGTAGAACCCGAAGAAAAAGAAGATGAGGATTTTTCTGAGGCAGATGAGCCTGTTGAAATAGATATTTTTGACGAGCCTGTTGAGCCACAGGAAACCTATTATGAAAAGATAGAAGAGGATATTCCTCAGTACGAAGAAATTGATGATTTTGAGGAGTACGAAGAGGATAACCCCATCGATGTTGACTACATCTTTGAGGATGAGGATGACGACGATGATGACGATATTGATACATACTTTAACTGATAATTTATGAGCTTTTTACCCGTTACAAAACAGGATATGCTCCAGAGAGGATGGGACGAGGTAGACATCGTTTATGTTAGTGGCGATGCCTATGTTGACCACCCTGCTTTTGGTGCGGCTATTATCACAAGAGTGCTTGAAAAAGCTGGCTTTAAGGTAGCAGTCCTTGCTCAGCCAGACTGGAATAATTCAGAGGATTTCAAGCGCTTTGGTAAGCCACGCCTTGGCTTTTTTGTAAGCAGCGGTAATATAGACTCTATGGTTGCCCACTACACAGTAGCCAAAAAACACCGCTCCACAGATTATTATTCACCCGGTGGCAAAATGGGTTTAAGACCAGACAGAGCAGTTATAGTTTACTGCAATAAAATCCGCCAGATTTATGGCAAAATTCCCATTGTTATAGGTGGTCTTGAGGCATCATTGCGCCGCTTTGCCCATTACGACTATTGGGACGATAAAATAAGAAGGTCCATACTGTTTGATTCGCAGGCAGATTTGATTTCCTTTGGTATGGGCGAAAAATCCACAGTTGAAATTGCACAGCGCCTTGCAGCAGGTGAAGATATTTCCACTATGCGTGATATAAGAGGTACCTGCTATTGCTGTGATGTAAGAGAAACACCCTATATGGGTGCAGAGTGTCCCTCTTTTGAAAATGTAGTCAGCTCCAAAAAGGAGTATGCAGTTTCCTGCCGTATTCAGCAGGATGAGCAGGATTTCTTCCGTGGCAAGGCAATTAAGCAGCGCCATGGCAATAAAATGCTTGTGCAGAATCCACCTGCAATGCCCTTAACTCAGGATGAGCTTGATGAGGTTTATTCCCTTCCTTATGAGCGTAATTATCATCCCATGTATGAGGCGGATGGGGGAGTGCCCGGCATTGAAGAGGTGCGTTTTTCCATCACTCACAACAGGGGCTGTTTCGGCGGCTGTAATTTCTGCTCCCTTGCTTTTCATCAGGGCAGATACGTAACCTGCCGCAGTAAAGAGTCCATTATTGAGGAAGCAAAAAGAATTACAGAAATGCCTGATTTCAAAGGCTATATTCACGATATAGGTGGTCCTACCGCCAATTTCAGAAGACCCTCCTGCGATGGTCAGGAAGAAAGAGGACTTTGCAAGGGCAAGCATTGCCTTGCACCTAAGCCTTGTCCCAGACTTGTTTCCACCCACGAGGAATATCTTGATATTCTTCGCACAGTAAGAGAATTACCAAAAGTTAAAAAGGTATTTATCCGTTCAGGTATCAGGTACGATTATCTGCTTCAGGATAAAGACGATACATTTATCAGAGAGCTTGTTAAATATCACGTAAGCGGTCAGCTTAAGGTTGCCCCTGAGCACTGCAGTGCAGTTGTGCTTGACTATATGGGTAAACCTCATATTGAAGCTTATGTTGAGTTTTCAAAGAAGTATTTTGCTCTCAGCGGAAAAGCAGGCAAAGAGCAGTATCTTGTGCCATATCTTATGTCTTCACACCCAGGCAGCACTATGAAAGAAGCTATCGAGCTTGCTTCATTCCTTAAAAAAATGGGCATAAGACCTGAGCAGGTGCAGGATTTTTATCCCACTCCCGGCACAATATCCACCTGTATGTTTTA
>JAKSQR010000019.1 GCA_024404065.1 Clostridia bacterium
TTCTTCTTTCACTTCGTCAGCTGCTTCGGTATTTGCTTCAGCCTTCAGTTTTTCCTCAAGGAAGAAATCAATACCATCTATAGGCTGTGGGTGCTTCTTATATTTATTAGTTTTCATTATAAGTAACACAAGGCATACACATGCAAGAACTACTGAAAGTGCCTGAGAAACACGGATACCTGTATTGGCAATATAAAGGCTGTCTGTTCTGAGGCCCTCAACTATTGACCTTTCAGCACCGTACCATACACCGTACCAGAGGAACATCTGACCGCTGAATTTACGGAACTTACGGCATACAAGGTAAAGCACAAGTACACCTATAAGGCACCAGATTGATTCATAAAGGAATGTGGGATGAACATATCCCCATGGGTCAATTTCAAGACCCTGCTTCTGGATAAGCTCAAAGTTTTCAAACTTATAAGCATTCAGATAGCGGTAAACCTTTTCGCTCTTCATACCCCAGGGAAGGTTTGTATTTGTGCCAAAAGCTTCCTGGTTAAAGAAGTTACCCCATCTGCCAATGCCCTGACCTACAAGGAAAGCAATAGCGGCACAGTCAAGAAGATTATAAAAATTCATCTTGCGAACCTTACATACGATATAAGCAGCAACAAGACCGCCAATAAGACCGCCGTAAATAGCAAGTCCGCCTTCCCAGATTTTAATAATATCAATGGGATGTGGCTTGTACTCTTCCCATCTGGAGAATACATAATAAAGCCTTGCACCTACAATACCGGCAATAGTGCCGTAAATAAGCACATCTATCATCTTATCAAGGCTCATTTTCCAGGTATAGGCAATTCTGCCACCGAGTAAAACAGCAAGCAAAAATCCAAATGCAATTATTGCACCATAGGTGTGAATTGTAATAGGATGACCAAATACTGAAAACTGAGCAAGTATTTCGCCTACAACTATAGGCTTATCTCCTAAGCACTTAAAATATACTTCTGTACAATCAAGCACAATAATTCCTCCTTATCAGGCGGGTATAATTACTGAAAGTGCGCTGCACTTTTCGTTAATAACAGCAAGTCTTTCATTAGCTTTATCAAGGGAAACCTTCTGAATTGATTTCATATCATCAAAGGGTTTACAGCCATTGAAATAAAGGGAAGCAAGAAGGTTTGAGCAATCATCTATATCATTGTAACCCATAACCATTCTGCCGTAATACTTACGCTTTGCTCTTTCAAATGCGGCAGGGTCAATGCCATGCTTCTTAGCATTCTTAATCTCTTTTTTAATTGCATCAGCAACTGCCTCAGGGTTATCACTTGCGCCGCCAATCATAACGGTGCTGAAGCCATAGCCACTAAAGAGTGAGCCGCCAAAATCCATGCTGACAAGACCTTCATCAAGCATTCTCTTAAAGAAGGGAGATGACTTGCCAAAAAGTGCCTCAATCAGAATTTCAGTTGCGTACTCATCCTCAATATCTGAAACAGGGTCTTTTAAGTCCTCCTTAAAGCCAAGAAGAAACTGTTTGCGACCAACAGAAAGCTTACATTCAATATAATCCTGAACAGGCTTTGCAGGTTCTTTTATAAACTTTCTTTCAGGTACTGGCTGTTTTTTGCGGATAATAGCCTTATCTACCTGAGCAAAAATCTGCTCGGGGTCTACATTACCTACAATGGAAAGCACCATATTTGAGGGATTGTAGAAAATATCATAAAGCTTGTAAAGAAGCTTATCATCAATCTGAGCGATTGACTCCTGAGTGCCTGCAATATCAATCCTTACAGGATTTGATTTATACAAAGCTCTGAGAAGGTTGAACATTACCATCCAATCGGGTAAATCCTGATACATACGGATTTCCTGACCGATAATCCCCTGCTCTTTCTGTACAGTTTCAGCAGTAAAATAAGGCTTCTGTACAAAATCAAGAAGATAACCAAGGGATTCGTCTATACGGTTTGAGCCCTTGAAAAGGTAAGCTGTCTGCTCAAAGCTTGTGTAAGCATTAGCATAAGCACCTGTTCTTGAGAAAAGCTCAAAGGCATCTAACTCCTCACACTCAAAGAGCTTATGCTCAAGGAAGTGAGCTGTGCCCTCAGGGATATCCTCAAAAGTACCGTCCTCACGCTTAATTGATGTATCAATTGAGCCGTATTTAACTGCGAATAAAGCATAGGCTGAATCATAGCCTGCTTTAGGCATAACTATTATTTCAAGGCCTGATGAATGTTTACCGCAGTAAACAACCTCATTAAGCTTTTCATCTCTGTATTCTTTAATTCTCATTTCCGCCCTCCTCTACAGGTGCAGCGGCAAGCATAAAGATTTTATCAAGAGACATCTTTTTTGCTGCTTCGCAGATTTCTTCACGGGTAATTTTTTCTATTTTTTCAGCATTTTCTTCAGGAGTGAAAATTTCACTGTGAAGAATCTGACTTGCATAGAAAGCACAAATACTTTCAGGAGTGTTAAGTGTGAGGCCTTCTTTAATTGAGCGCTTACTTGCCTCAATTACTTCATCGTCAAATTTGCCGTTTCTTACGTCATTAAGCTGATTTATAACCTCAGCAGAAACTGCCTTTTCCTTTTCGGTATCAATACCGCTCTGAACTACAACAATACCCTTTTCACATACGAAACGGGCACTGCAGTAGTATGCAAGGCTCATTTTTTCACGGACATTTGCAAAAAGCTTAGAGTATGTACCGCCGCCGAAAATATCTACCATTACCCTGACTGCATCAGGATTATCATCAGCATTTTCCATACCTGCTCTGTAACCCATAACAAGCTTGCCCTGATTTACAGGAACAGCCTCCTCAAGGCGGTTGAAACGGGCTCTCTTTAAGAAGATGGTAGATATTTCACATGGTGTTCTTTCAATCTTTGAGAATTTCTCTCTGAACATTTCTGCGATTTTATCTGCATCTCCGTTACCTACTACGGTAATCTGGAAAATTGCAGTGGAAAGAAGGTTTTTCCATGCGGCATAAACCTCTGTCATCTTAGTTTTTTCTATCTGCTCAATGGTGCCCACTCTTGGCTTACCATAGGGCTCATTTGCACACATTGCCTCTATGCACTTTATGTAAGCATAGGTGCGCTTATCATCCTGCTCCTCAAGAACACTCTGTACAAGAAGTCTCTTTTCAATAGCAAGATTATCTGAGCCGAAGCTGCCGCTTTTAACATTAGGATTAAACAGCATACCTGCCAAAAGCTCGGCACACTCCTCCACAATGCTCTCACCTGAGAATGAGAATTTATCATCTATGCAAGTGATTGAAAGGGAAAGAATCTGAGCATCGCCCATTTTGCTTACCCCTGCACCTACGGAAGCACCATAAAGCTCATCAAGCTTGCCGTTAAGCTGAGTTAAATCAGGATAAGCCTTGCAGGAGCGCTTAAGAAGGTAAATCATAAGCGCATTTGCAGAAGCCTCATCACCCATAGGCAATGCCATTGTGATTAAAATTTTATTGGTTTTGAATTTATCGGTTTTAATGTTGACAAGTCTTACGCCTGAAGCAATTTCAATTGGCTTGACCATCAATTCACTTCCTAACTGTAAATCTCTATATTATACGTCACACTCACAAAGCTGAGCGTAGGTTTCACGCTTAATAACCTCTCTTGCAGTACCATTCTTAACAAATACAACAGGAAGTCTGGGAATACGGTTATAGTTTGAAGCCATAGAGTAGTTGTAAGCACCTGTTGAAAGAACTGCAAGAATATCACCGGGCTCAACAGGCTGGATTCTTGTCCATTCCTGAATAAGGTCACCGCTTTCGCAGCACTTACCTGCAACGGTAACAGTCCAATCTCTCTTTTCGCTTGCCTTATTAGCACAGATTACTTCGTATGAAGACTGATAAAGAGCGTATCTGGGGTTATCACACATACCGCCGTCAACAGAAACATAGGTTCTTACATCGGGGATATCCTTAACACAGCCTACTGTGTAAAGTGTAAGACCTGCTGCGCCTACTACTGAACGACCGGGCTCAATAAGAATGAAGGGGGTCTTGAGACCAAGCTCTGCTGAGTAGCTGTTTACTGCAGCACTTACCTTACGCATATAATCTGAGTAGGGTCTGGGTCTGTCGCTCTTAAGGTACTTGATACCAAAACCACCACCAAGGTTAAGTTCACCAAGCTCTGTGCCTGTTTCATCCTTAACCTGCTTAAAGAGGTCAAGCATAACTGTTGCAGCAAGCTCAAATGGGTCAAGGTCAAAAATCTGTGAGCCGATATGGCAATGAAGACCTCTGAGGTTGATATTTTCCATAGCAAGAGCTGCCTTGATACCTTCCATTGCTTCGCCTGTTTCAAGAGCAAAACCAAACTTGGAGTCAATCTGACCTGTTTTGATAAAGCTATGTGTATGAGCATCAATACCGGGCTTTATTCTGAGCATAACGCCCATTGTCTTGCCCTTTTCCTTAGCAATTTTATCAAGGGTTTCAAGCTCTGTAAGGTTATCAACAATAATTCTGCCTACGCCGTAATCAACAGCCATAACAAGCTCATCATAGGTCTTGTTGTTGCCGTGGAAAACAATGTTTTCAGCAGGGAAATCTACTGACATAGCAGTATAAAGCTCACCGCCTGAAACAACGTCAATACCTGTACCCTCTTCGTTACAGATACGAACCATTTCCTTACAGCAGAATGCCTTTGAAGCATAAACTACAAGGCCGTTGCCTGCATATTCATCATCAATTGACTTCTTGAATTCTCTTAAATTCTTACGGATTTCATTCTCATCGAATGCATAAAGGGGTGTGCCGAACTTCTTGGCAAGCTCGCAAGTGTCATAATTGCCAATTGTAAGATGGCCTCTTTCATTTACTGAAACACAATCTGATACGTACATTTCAATTCACCTCAATAGAGTTAATAATTTCTTTGATTTCGTTTACACCCTTGCCTGTAACGGAAGAAAACTCAATTTTAGTTATATCTTCATAATCGGCAAGCTCCTGCTTAAGCTCCTCACGGCGCTTTTCAGTTTCGGTTTTATTAAGCTTATCACTCTTTGTAAGAGCGATTATAAAAGGTATTTCCATCTGCTTCATAAAGTTGAGCATTGTCATATCATCAGCGGATGGTGCATGGCGCATATCAATAAGCTGAATTACAAGGGCTATATTTCGCTCTGACTGGAAGTAGCCCTCCATAAGCTCAGCCCAGCGTTTCTTTTCGCTCTGATTACGCTTAGCATAGCCGTAGCCCGGTAAATCCACAAAGTAAACACCATCACAGCTGAAAAAGTTTACTGTGATTGTTTTACCTGGGACTGAGCTGACTCTGGCTAAGTTTTTTCGGTTGAAGACCTTATTGATAAGAGAACTCTTACCAACATTTGACCTGCCTGAAAACACTATTTCAGGCTCAACCGATGGTGGCAGCTGCTTTGATGTGCCGTAGGCAGCTTTGAAATCTATGGAATCAAATCTCATACAGCACCACCTTTATCAAAATTGACTACAGCCTCATTCCAGACCTGGTCAATTGTTTTAACGGGCTTAAATGTAACATTCTCTTTAACCTTTGCATCCACCTCGTCAAGGTCAGGTACATTGTCGTAAGGAATTATTACTGTTTTAATGCCTGCCCTGTAAGCTGCCATAGATTTCTCTTTAAGGCCGCCTATAGGAAGCACTCTGCCTCTTAATGTGATTTCGCCTGTCATGGCAACATCACTTCTTATCTTTTTGCCTGTAAGGGCAGATACAAGAGATGTAGCGATTGTTACGCCTGCTGACGGGCCGTCTTTTGGTGTAGCACCCTCTGGCACATGAATGTGAATATCGTTATTTTTATAAAACTCTGTGTTGATATTCAGATCCTTTGCCTTTGAGCGGATAAAGCTGACTGCTGTTTTAGCACTTTCGCACATTACCTCACCAAGTGAGCCTGTAAGCTCAAGCTTGCCTGTGCCATCAAGTACAGCTGACTCTATCTCAAGCATTTCTCCGCCTACAGAAGTCCAGGCAAGGCCATTTGCAATGCCTATCTCATCAATCTTTTTGTGCTCATCCTCTTTGAATTTCTTTGAGCCAAGAAGATTTTCTATATCGTCAGGTTTAACGGAGATTTTCTCTGCCTCACCATTAACGATTTTTACAGCACATTTTCGGCATACAGTAGCAATCTGCTGCTCAAGAAGTCTTACGCCTGCTTCCCTTGTGTAGCCATCAATTATAAGCTTAAGTGATTTATCTGTAATTTTAAGCTGAGATGTTTTTAAGCCATGGCGTTTAATTTGCTTTGGAACAAGATGTTTTTTAGCAATCTGGAATTTTTCTTCGTATGTATAGCTGCCAAGCTCAATTATTTCCATTCTGTCCTGAAGCGGAGCAGGGATATTTGAGCGTACATTGGCAGTAGTTATAAACATTACCTTGCTTAAATCAAAGGGTAAATCAATGTAGTGATCAGTAAAGCCGAAATTCTGCTCAGGGTCAAGCACCTCAAGGAGGGCTGATGTGGGGTCACCCTTGTAATCGGCTGAGAGCTTATCAACCTCATCAAGCAAAATAAGTGGATTGGCAGTTTTAGCTTTCTGAAGGGCATCTATAATTCTGCCCGGCATTGAGCCAATGTAGGTTTTACGATGGCCTCTGATTTCGGCCTCGTCCCTTACACCGCCGAGAGCAATTCTGACATACTCTCTGCCTGTAGCCCTTGCAATAGATTTTGCAACAGATGTTTTACCAACACCCGGAGGGCCTGAGAAGCAGATTATCTGACCTTTGATATCAGGTGATATCTGAGATACTGCTAAATACTCAAGTATTCTTTCTTTTATTTTTTCAAGACCGTAGTGGTCATCCTCAAGAATCTTTTTAGATTTCTCAAGGTCTGTATTCTCTTTTGAGTAAACTCCCCATGGAAGTTCAATGCAGGTTTCAATATAGTTTCTTGAAACTGCGGCATCAGGAGATGAGGGAGCCATTTTTTCAAGCCTTGCGCACTCTTTGAGAAGCTTATTTTTTACTTCGTCATTTGCATTAAGAGCTTTGATTTTATTTCTGTACTCCTGAATGTCGTCATCCTGTGAGTAACCGTTAAGCTCCTCAGATATTGCTCTGAGTTGCTCCTGCAGGTAATAATCGTGCTGATTTTTATCTATACGGCTCTGTACCTTTTCGGAGATATCTGCCTCAAGAGCAAGAAGCTGAGTTTCGCCTGCAATTATTACGGCAACCTCCTCAAGCCTTTCAACAGGGTCAAGGATTTCAAGAATCTGCTGCCTTGTCTGAAACTCTATCATAATGTTGCCGGCTATGTAATCGGCAAGTTTACCGGGGTCATTCATATCAAGAATGGTGGTAATCATATCATCAGGCATTCTTGGTGCGATATCTGAGTAATCGGCAAATAAATCCTTTACCTCACGGATTAGTGCAAGTGAGTAGGCATAGTCTGCTTTCTTTACCTCTTTAGGCTTAAGGGCAAGAACCTCACCCTGAAAATAATCCCCTGTATCGGTAAGTGAAATAAGCTTAGCTCTGCATATACCTCTTACAGAAACGTGGATTAAACCTTTTTTGCCGGGAGCTTTAAGCACCTGGTCTATACGGGCAATAACACCGTATTTGTAAAGTCCTTTATAATTCGGCACCTCATCTGCTATGCTCTTCTGGGATACAAGAAAAACTGTACGCCCTACTGAGGCAGCATTTATTGCCGCTACTGATTTTTCTCTGCCTACATCAAAGTGCAGCTGCTGGTCCGGAAACATTACAAGACCCCGCAATGCAACAACAGGCATTATACTCGGTTCTCTGGTTGTGCTCATTATATATTCCTTTCACACATCTTTTGAGATGCATACTTCTCCATTTTATGATAATTTTACGTTGATATAATATATAATAATATAATAAATTTGTCAACATCAAATGAGCAAAAAATTACAGCCGCAACTAAATACGGCTGTAAATATAATCTATAAATTATTCTCTTACCTTTCTGAGATATGCACCTGCAGGAATATCTGCATCGCAATCAAAGGAAAATGAGCTCATTGGGTTAGGTGCGCTTTCCACACTTTCTCCCTTTGAGTTTTTAAGATTTTTAACGGTGATGGTAATTGGCTTTTCGCCTTTAATAAGTGCCTCAAGCTCATCGCCCTCAAAAAATCTGTTGCGCTGAGAGAGATAAATTACACCATCCTCACACTTTTCTACTATGCCTGCAACATCCCACTCACGCACATAACCACCATCATAGTAGATGTTGGCGTCATCCATAGGATTTGTGAAATAAAAGCCTGTGCAATACTGTCTGTTGCTTGCCTTAATCGGCTCCTGACGAAGCCACTCAGGAATTTTATAAAGAGGGTCAAAACCACTCTTTACAAAGCCATCAATAGCACATCTGTAAGCATTTACTGAGGCTGCAGTATAGTAAGCAGATTTTGCTCTGCCCTCAATCTTAAAGCTGTTTATACCTGCTGCATAAAGCTCAGGAATATGCTCAAGCATACACATATCACGGGAATTGAAAAGATATGTGCCGCTGTTATCCTGCTCAATGGGAATGTAAAGACCGGGTCTTTTTTCTTCCATAACGGCATAATTCCATCTGCAGGGCTGAGCGCAATCTCCCCTGTTTGAATCTCTGCCTGTAAGGTAGTTGGAAAGCAGACATCTGCCACTGAATGAAACGCACATTGCACCATGTACAAAGCTTTCTATTTCAAGGTCTTTGGGGCATTTTGCCCTGATACCTGCAATCTCCTCAAGGCTTAACTCACGGGCAGTTACAACACGCTTTGCACCTAAGTTATAAAACTCTGTTGCGGCAGCATAGTTAGTAACACCTGCCTGTGTGGAAATATGAATTTCAGCCTCCGGCCAATGCTTTTTAATAGTAAACATTACACCTAAATCAGTAACGATAAAGGCGTCAATTCCTGCGTCCTTTGCATACTCTACAAAGGCAGGCAGATTATCAATCTCATTATTGCGTGGTACAGTATTGCAGGTAAGATATACCTTTACTCCCCTTGCGTGTGCATACTCACAGGCGTTTCTGAGGGCGTCACCACCAAAGGTGGCAACCGCAGTCCTCATTCCATACCTGTCAGAGCCAAGATATACTGCATCTGCACCGTATTCAATTGCTGTATGCAGCCTTTCTTCATCCCCTACGGGGGCAAGAAGCTCAGGCACTGGATAAATACTCATATATATCTCCGATTATTTGCTGTTTGCTCTGAGAACCTCATTGGCATTTGCATCATGCTCAGCCTGAGTTCTGGCAAGATAGATTTTACCGTGCTTATCGTGACGGAAGAAATAATAGTTGGTTTCGTTTGGATAAAGAGCAGCATTGATTGCATCATCACCTGGGTTACAGATAGGTCCGGGAGGGAGTCCCTGATTATTGTAGGTGTTATATTTCTGCATATAAATTGCTGCTTCAGTTGGGCCTACATTAGGTGAAACGTATGTCTTTATGTAGGTTTCGGTAGAGTCACAACCAAGTGTGGGCCATGATGCGGGGTGTGAAAGTCTGTTATGAATAACAGAAGAAATATCCTTCATCTGGTCTTTATTGGCAGCCTCTCTCTGAATAATAGAAGCAATTGTAAGAATTTCATCCATTGAGTAGCCAAGCTTATCTGCCTGCTCCTGATACTCATCAGTCCACATTTTTTCACTTTCCTCAAGCAACTTTCTGATAACGCTGTTGGGGTCGCTGTCAACATAAAACTCATAAGTATTGGGGTAAAGATAGCCCTCAAGCTTGAGTGTACGGGATTTATTATCAGGAATAGCCTTAAAGAAGCTATACTCAAACTTTGTGCCTGTAAGTGAAGAAATAAGCTTTTGCTTTTTACAAACGCCGAATTTATCAAGGCGCTCAAAAATCTGATAACAGGTAAGACCTTCAGGGATAGAAACAAGTGTGGTTTCCTTACCAATCTGAGTATCCTTGAATTTGGAAAGATAAGCTTCAAAGCCATCCTGCTTGTTTAAGTCGTATCTGCCGCTGAGGTAAACAGGCTCCTCAACGTTAGTCTTATTTCTGTTTTTAAGAGTGGTTTCCAATGTGTAGAAAAGCTTACAAAACCACTTTTGCTTAATAAGTCCGTTATCAGAAAGCAAATCAATAATTTCACTTGTGCTTGAATCAGGCTCAACTGTAACGGTTACAGTTTCATCTTTTCTGCTTAAAGGTATAATATCGTTGATGCAGGAAATGCCAAGAAGAGATACACCTGCTGTAAGAATAACAAGCACAACAAGGTACCATACAAGAGAGCCTACGCTTGATTTCTGCTTTTTAGAGGCATTCTTTACAGGTTTAGGTGTGCCTGCAGTCTGCTGAACGGCAGGCTTTACAGGCTTTACATTGGAGAAGTAAATTTCGCCCTTATACTGAAGCTGAGAATCCTCAATTTCTTTATACTCATCATTTTCGTCATCAATATGCACCTCAAAGGCAGGCTTATTATTGAAGGATGGTATAGCAGGCTCAGTATTTGCACGTATTTCGTCAAGCTCATCAGGTGCAAGGTAATCCTCATCTGATATTGTAACCTTAAAGCTCCTTCTGCTGTTTTCAGCAGGCTGAACAGGTCTGGGCTGAGGGTCGGGCGGTATTAAGCTTCTGTGTTCTTCTTCAGCTTCAAAATCAACCGGCACAAACTTGCCGGGGTCAAAATCATCAGACATCAAGCACACCTCCTAATGATTTTTTATCTGTAATACAAAGATTCATTTTTATATCAGTTTCCTCTGTGGGAAGCATATCGCTTAAACATTTATCAAAGCAAACACAAATAGTTTTAACCTCTTTGTGGCTACTTAAAAACCTATCGTAAAATCCCCCGCCGTAGCCTATACGATTAAGTGATTTATCACAGGAAAGGCAAGGCACAATACAAAGGGAATTTTCAAAATTTTCAATAAACTTTGCACCTTTCGGAGCAGTAGGGATATTATACTCGCCCGGCACTAATTCCTCTAAAGAATTGATAACCGCAAAGTGCATTTCTTTGCCATCAATTACAGGTATAGCAACGGTTTTCCCATCATTAAAAGCGCCTGAAATAAGAGGCAGAGTATTAACCTCGCTGCCTATGGGAATAAACACAAGCAGCTTATCTGCACCCGAATATAAATCAGTTTTGCCGATTGAATCAGTTATATTTTTACTGAGCTCAATTCTCTCATTTTCGGGTATAGAATCCCTTATAGATTTATAAAATTTTCTTGTTTCTTTCTTATCCATTATGAGTACTGAAGTGTTGCTTTAAGCTCATTTGCAGTAGCTTCATCCTTAAAATATTTAACGATTTCAAGGCCAAAATTTATAGCACTGCCCATACCTCTTGCGGTAATAATATTGCCATCAGTAACATAATATTTTTCGCTGATTATGGCACCTTCAAGGTCACCTTCAAAACCGGGGAAGCAGGTTGCCTCTTTACCTTTAAGAAGACCCTTTACGCCTAAAATCATAGGCGCTGCACAGATAGCTGAAACAAGCTTACCCTGTGAGTAGCAAAAATCAATTGCCTTATTTACATGGTCATCTGCAAGCAGATTTTTAGTGCCCGGCATACCACCGGGAAGAATAACGCCATCAAGACCTGTGAATGTAGCCTCATCAGTATCAATATCACATCTTACAGTAACACCGTGTGCGCCTGTAATATTCTTTGAGCCTACGCCAACAGTTTCAATATCAATTTTTGCTCTTCTTATAACATCAAGTGTTGCTATAGCTTCAACCTCTTCAAAGCCATCTGCAAGAAACATATAAAGCATAATTTACCTCTTATAAAACTTTTTTAACTGCCTCATAAACCTTCTGATTTATCTCCTCAGGGGTAAGAGGCTCACCATTCTCTGCACAGCTGATTTTAACCCAGCCAAGCTTCTGGCAGGCATAGTCAGCAGCCACACGGCACTGTGAAAGGTAATCTGTATTCTTTTCGTGAATATCCTTTTTATTTTCATCTCCACTATAACGGGAGGTCATAAGCTTCTGTGAAACCTCTACGGGCATATCAAGGTAAATTACTGCATCGGGGGCAGGTATACCAAGCTTGTTATATTCGTAATCCTCAAGCCATTCGAGGTATGAATCCCAGTCTTTTCTTTCAGTTTTGGTAAGCTGATGATAGGCATTGGAGGTAGTGTATCGGTCTGCAAGGATTACCCCGCCATCAAGGTACTTTTCTTTCCAGTAGCAATGATAGCTTACATAGCGGTCAACAGCATAGAATGATGATGCGGCAAAAGCATTTACATCTTCGGGCTTATCACCGAATCTGCCGGCAAGATACTGCTTTACAAGTATGCAGGCATCGTCATCATAATTTGGAAGCTTAATATAGTGAACATTGAGGTTTTCGCCCTGAAGTTTTGCCTCAAGAAGCTTTTCCTGTGTGGATTTACCTGAGCCGTCAAGACCCTCAATAACAATCAATTTACCTTTCATAGCCAACTCCATCGCATTATATTGCATTTTAATTCAGTTTATTATACCAAATGTTGTGTTGGATTTCAAGATATAATGTTATTAAATCAAAGATATTTATAAAATAATATTATTGACAATTATTGGCTAATCTATTAAAATATTTATTCATAAAATAATTATTGAGGTACACTGAAATGAAAATTGATAAACTTTGCGGTGAAAGATTCAAAGAAAAGCCCTCAGACTGTGTCATCGACTCCCATGCACTTATGGTAAGAGGCGGTTACATGAAGGGTGTTGCTAACGGTATATACTCAAACTATATGCCCCTTCGCCGTATTACAAGAAAGATTGAAAATATTATCCGTGAAGAGATGGATGCTATTGACGGTCAGGAAGTTATGTTCCCCGTTGTTATGCCCGCTTCTCTCTGGAGTGAATCCGGCCGTTACGAAAGCATAGGCAGTGAAATGGCAAGATTTGAGGACAGAAACGGCACACCTATGGTGCTTGGTATGACTCATGAGGAAGCTGCAGTTCACCTTGTAAGAGAATATGCAAACTCCTACACAAAGTACCCATTTATGATTTATCAGGTACAGACTAAATTCCGTGATGAGGGCAGACCCAGAGCAGGTCTTATCAGAGTAAGAGAGTTTACTATGAAGGACGCTTACTCATTCCACACCTCTCAGGAAGATTTAGAGAGATACTACGCAATCTGCTATGATGCTTATAACAGAATCTTTGCAAGATGCGGTGTGCCTGAGGTTATCACAGTACAGAGTGACTCTGGTATGATGGGTGGCAGCATCAGCCACGAATATATGCTTCTTACACCAATCGGTGAAGATACACTTGCTATTTGTAACGATTGTGATTACAGAGCAAATATGGAAGCTGCTGACAGCATTATAAATAACGTATGTGAGGGCGAAGATGCTCCCCTTCAGGAAGTACATACACCTGACATTCACACTATTGAGGATATTTGCGAATTTCTTAAAACTCCCCTTGAGGAGAGCTGTAAGGCAGTAGTTTACCAGAAGAATATGACTGATGAATATGTTGTAGTATTTATCAGAGGCGACCTTGATGTAAACGAAACAAAGCTTACAAACTACATTAAAGAAGAAATCCATCCTGGCGAAATCGTTGATGGCTGCGGTCTTTTTGCAGGCTTTATTGGTCCTGTTGGTATGGACAGAGAGAAATTCACTGTAATATTTGATAAATCACTTGAAAACACACACAATCTTTCCTGCGGTGCAAACAAAATGGATTACCACTATACAGGCTTAAAGATTACCCGTGATGTTGGTGATGTTGAATTTGTAGATGTTGCAAAGATTAAGGAAGGCGGCATCTGCCCCAAGTGCGGCAAGCCCTCCATTAAGCTATCAAGAGGTATTGAGGTTGGTAATATATTCCAGCTTGGTACAAAATACACAAAGAGCATGGGTATGCAGTACCTTGACAGTGAAGGTAACCTTCAGTACCCCATTATGGGCTGTTATGGTATAGGTGTTGGCAGACTTGCTGCATCAGTATGTGAAGCACATCATGACGATTACGGTCCTATCTGGCCCATCAGCATTGCACCCTGGCACGTTGAGCTTTGCTGCTTAAGAGCAGACGACGAAGAGTGCAAGGGCATAAGCGATAAGCTCTATGATGAGATGATGGCTGACAGAATGGAAGTTCTTTATGATGACAGAAACATCAGACCCGGTGCTATGTTCTCAGATGCTGACCTTATCGGTGCTCCCATAAGAGTAGTTGTAAGCCCCAGAAACCTTAAGGAAGGCGTATGCGAGGTTGTTTCAAGAGATAAGACATTAAACGAAAAAGTTCCTGTAGAAAACGTTATTGCTTTTGTTAAGGAAGAAATTGCAAAAAGACTTGCAGAGTGCAAATAATTTGTAACGGAGTTTTATTATGAATAACACTTATCCATATATCTTTGTACACGGTCTTAACGGCTGGGGTCAGGACGAAGGTCTTGACAGGCTTGTACCCTACTTTGGTGCAACTACTGGCGGTCTTATTGAGTTCCTTCGCAATAAACGATATGACTGCTTTTCAGCAAGTGTTGGTCCCTTTTCAAGCTGTTGGGACAGAGCCTGTGAGCTTTATGCTCAGATAACAGGACAAAGAGTTGACTACGGTGAGGCTCACTCAAAGAAGTATCACCATAAAAGATACGGCAGAAATTACAGCGTACCCCTTATAAAAAATTGGGGTCAGCTTGATGCAAATGGTAAAATTCAGAAGGTACATCTTATAGGTCACTCCTTTGGCGGTACTACTATAAGACTAATGGTACATCTGCTTATGAATGGCTCACCTGAGGAGCAGGCAGCTACTACTGACGGCTCAATTTCAGAGCTTTTTACAGGTGGTAAAGAAGATTGGGTACATTCAGTTGTTACCATTTGTACACCACACAACAGCTCTACAACATATTACTTTGCAAAGGATTTCCATTTGTTTAATCCTATTCAGGTAGTAAGTGCAATTTATGCAGGTGCCCTTGGCCGTACAAAGCTTAACGGCAAGGTTGTTGACTTCCACATGGAGCAGTTTGGTCTTACAAATATTCCTGGTCAGAAAACTGCTGACAGCTTTGTAAACAGCGTTAAAAACTATATGGATAACTATGAGGACAGCTGCCTTACAGACCTTACACCCTACGGCGCAAAGAAGATAAATGATATGATTGAAACAAGCCCCAATATCTATTATTTTTCTTATCCATTCAGCACATCTCTTAAAGACTCTGTAACAGGTAAAGTAGTACCAAGGCTCACCACCAACCCCATAATCGTACCTATCTCCTGGTATATGGGCCTTCATAAGCCATTTACCGATGAGTTTACAGGTGAATATTACGACGAAAAATGGCAGCCTAATGATTCACTTGTAAATACCATTTCAGCTACATACCCATTTGACGAGGACCATGTAGAATATGAAAAAGGTATGAAGCTTAACACAGGTGTATGGCATGTAATGCCTGAAAGAGTTGGCGACCATGGTCAGGCAATAGGCTTATTCGCCAATAAGCACGACACAAGAGATTTTTATAACGAAATCGCAGAGCTTCTTTTAAGCATAGAATAATTTAATAAGCATAAGAAAACGGCACCGAAAATCGGTGCCGTAATTTTATTTGATTTTGCAGGTGCTGAGCTACACAAACCTCAGTGCCTGTTATTCATAAATGTACATTGGAATCACATTACTTTCTTATAAAGTTATTTAATTAAGTATACTGTGCATTGGAATCACTTAACTTTCTTTATAGAATAACCAGAAACCAAATTTAAGTGTACATCGGAACTCACTATCTTTCTTAATAAATTTTGCAACCGAGTTTTTAGACTCAGAGCTCTGGTTTAATTAAAGATTAAACTGTATTTCGGACTCACGCCTTTCAATAAGAATAATCCATATTAAAATTTAGTTGTACATAGGACTCACAATCTTTCTGTATTTATTTAATCCAGATAAAGATTTAAGCGTACATCGGAACTCATTCCTTTAATAAAATTTTTATTAAGTTTTTGATGCCGCAACCTGATTTACTGCTTTACTGTGCCGCTGCACTCAGGCTACATTTAAGCCCCTTACTTATGCAAGTAAATCAGATGCGGGGTAAAATGCTGGATCACCCATGGGACCCGACCCCTTTCTTTGATTGACATCAGATTTAGTTCTGAAGAAGTACTGTGCTTCTTCTTGTCTATACAATAGCACCTATTGTGCAACCTGTCAAGTATTTTTTCACAATTTATTGTGTTTTTATAAAAGTTGTACAAGAGTACAATTTTACACAGCAGTATATAAAATTAAGCCTGATGAAAAATCATCAGGCTATTTTCTTAATATTATCAGATTTCGTTCTGCTTTCTGAGAGCCTTGATAACGCCATCCTTAACACTCATTTTGCATATACGGGCGTTACGGCGGTCACCATTAAGACCATCTGCATCCACATTACGGGCATGATAAACTGAGTACCATTCACCATCTACTTTAATCATTGAGTGGTGACCTGCACCCTCCTCCCATTCATTAGAGGCGAATACGGGCTCATAAGTGTTATCATCAGGATATTTTTCAAACTTGATTTTGGTTAAATCAGTCTCATCAGTCTTTGCTCTTGAATAGCCTATGAAATAATGTTCATTCTGGTAGCAGGAGCCTGAGTACATAACATACTGCCAATCCCCTTCTCTGAAGTAGAATGCGCCCTCAATTGTATGCCAGTGTGTACCTTTCTTGTACCTGTCTCTCATATAGATTTCCTCATCAAGAGTAGGTACAACTACTGT
>JAKSQR010000002.1 GCA_024404065.1 Clostridia bacterium
TCTTATGCAGATTTCAAAAAGTCTGATATAGGTGATATTTACGGCGTTAAGGGTTTTGCCTTCCGTACAAAGACAGGCGAAATCTCAATACACGCTTCTGAAATGACTCTTCTCTCAAAGAGCCTTCAGATTCTTCCCGAAAAATTCCACGGATTACAGGATACTGACACAAGATACCGTCAGAGATATGTTGACCTTATTATGAACGAGGAGAGCAAAGCTACCTTCGTAAAGAGATCACAGATTATAAGCTCAATCCGTAACTATCTTAATAATCAGGGCTTCCTTGAGGTTGAAACACCTATGCTTGTAAGTAACGCAGGCGGTGCAGCTGCAAGACCCTTTGAAACACACTTCAATGCTCTTAACGAGGATTTAAGGCTTCGTATTTCTCTTGAGCTTTACCTTAAGAGACTTATTGTAGGTGGTCTTGAGAGAGTTTATGAAATCGGCAGAGTATTCAGAAACGAAGGTCTTGATACAAGACACAACCCTGAGTTTACTCTTATGGAGCTCTACCAGGCATATACAGATTACCACGGTATGATGGACCTTACTGAGAATATGTTCCGCCATGTTGCTCAGGAAGTTTTAGGCACCACTACCATCACATATAACGGCATCGTTATGGATCTTGGCAAGCCCTTTGAGCGTATCACAATGGTTGACGCTGTAAAGAAATATGCTGGTGTTGACTGGAATGAGATTAAAACTCTTGAGGATGCACGCAAGATTGCTGACGAAAAGCACGTTGAGTATGAAGAGAGACACAAGAAGGGCGATATCCTTAACCTCTTCTTTGAGGAGTTTGTTGAAGAGCATCTTCTTCAGCCTACCTTCGTTATGGATCACCCCATTGAGATTTCTCCCCTTACAAAGAAAAAGCCCACAGATCCCGAATACGTTGAGCGTTTTGAAATGTTCATGAACGGTTGGGAAATGTGTAACGCATATTCTGAGCTCAATGACCCCATTGACCAGAGAGAACGCTTCAAGGCACAGGATGCACTTGCAGATGCAGGTGATGAGGAAGCTAACCACACAGATGAGGACTTCCTTAATGCTCTTGAAATCGGTATGCCACCAACAGGCGGTATCGGCTACGGCATTGACAGACTTGTTATGCTCTTTACCGATTCACCCGCTATCCGTGACGTACTTGCATTCCCCACAATGAAGTCACTTGATGCAAAGAAGAGTGATAAGGCAGAGAAGGACGACCCCAACGAGGTTATCGACTTCTCAAAGGTTGAAATTGAACCCTTATTTGCTGATTATGTTGATTTTGAAACCTTCTCAAAGTCTGACTTCAGAGCAGTTAAGGTTAAGGCTTGTGAAGCTGTTAAGAAGAGCAATAAGCTTCTTCAGTTTACCCTTGATGATGGCACAGGCACAGACCGTACTATCTTAAGCGGCATTCACGCTTTCTATGAGCCCGAAGAGCTTGTAGGCAAAACCCTTATTGCTATTGTAAACCTTCCCCCAAGAGCTATGATGGGCATTGAATCAAACGGTATGCTCCTCAGTGCTATTCACGAGGAAGAGGGCGAAGAAAAGCTTCATCTTCTTATGGTTGATAAGCATATTCCCGCTGGTGCAAAGCTTTATTGATTATGAAAATTTCAGTAGTTCTCGCCGCATACAAAGGTGAGAAATATATAGCTGAGCAGATTGCTTCTATTCTTCCCCAGCTGGGGGAGAATGATGAAGTGATTGTTTCAGACGATTACCCACAGGGCAAAACTAAAGACGCCGTTTTATCGTTTGATGATAAACGGGTTAAATATATTGAGGGCCCCGGCAAGGGCGTTACTGCAAACTTTGGCTACGCTATGGAAAAGGCACAGGGAGATGTTATTTTCCTTTGTGACCAGGATGATGTGTGGATGCCTGATAAGGTAAGCAAGGTTATGGCCGCTATTGAGAGCGGTGCAGACCTTGTGCTGCACGATTCCATAGTTACAGATGGAGAGCTTAATACTATCTCCCCATCCTTCTTTGCAGTGCATGGCTCAAATAACTCTTATGTAAAAAATATCATACGCAATTCCTTCGTGGGCTGCTGTATGGCTTTTACAAAAGAGGTTATGGCTGCCTCAATGCCTATGCCTGCCGATGTGCCTATGCACGATTGGTGGATTGCCCTTGTGGCTATAAAAAAGGGGTATAATGTTCAGCTTCTGAATGAACCCCTCATTAAATGGCGCCGCCATGGTGATAATGTTACCGGTGGCAGCACATCTGCAATGCAGAAAATTAAGTGGCGTTTAACTATTATCCGCAATCTTATTACTGTACGCCATGGAAAGGTTATGTAACAGATGAGTAAAAAAGTAACTGGCTGTATTGTCACATACAATAATATGCGTACAATTGACAATGCTATCCGCTCTTTGCTTGAGAATACAGCTTGTGATTTCAGTCTTTACGCCGTAGATAACGGCTCAACCGATGGTACAGTTGAATACATAAAAGAGAATTTCCCTCAGGTTACCGTAATTGAAACAGGTGCAAACTTAGGCTTTGGCAGAGGTCATAATTTCATTTTGGATAAGCTTGACTCTGACTACCACGCAATTATTAACCCTGATGTAATTGTAAGGGATGACATTATATCTGATATGATGGCTTACCTTGATGAGCATCAGGATATTGGAATGCTTTCACCTCAGATTAAGTTTCCTGATGGCAGACCTCAGATATTAGGTAAAAAGATTCCCCTGCCCCATTACCTTGTGGCAAGCAGAATGAGAGGCGAAGAGCCCTCTAAGCTTTTAAGGGAATATGCTATGCTTGATGAGGATATGAGTAAGCCTACACAGATTCTTAATGCTACAGGCTGCTTTATGTTTATCCGCACAGATTTATTCAAAAAGCTGGGTGGTTTTGATGACCGCTATTTTATGTATTTTGAAGATTGCGACCTTACCCGTATGGTAAATAAAGTAAGCAAGGTTTTATACTACCCTGACGCTGTTGTTTACCACGAATGGGGCAGAGAAAGTAAAAAGAATTTCAAGCTGAAAATGGTTCAGATAAATTCTATGTTAAAATATTACGCAAAATGGGGTCTTGCTTCAAAGTAAGCTCCGGAGGATATTATGAAAAAGTATCTGAAAAATTTTTACAAGTACAGATTTCTCCTTTATGAAATCATAAGAAAGAATGTTAAGCTGCAGTATCGTGACTCTGTGCTGGGCATTTTCTGGACATTCCTTCAGCCATTACTTACAACCCTTGTACTTGTATTTATATTTGGCAATGTTTTTGGTAAATCCAATAAGGGCGTTGTAAACTACCCTATCTATCTTTTATGTGGTCGTCTTTTATTTGAGTTTTACTCACAGTCCACAAAAAGAGCTATGCGCTCAATCAGAAACAGTGCATCAGTTATCAAGAAGGTATATGTGCCTAAGTACATTTATCCCATTGCAAATGTAATGTCCACATTTGTTACATTTGCAATCTCACTTTCAGTTCTTCTTGTATTTATTGTTATTTACCTGATTAAAGGCGGAGAAACTGCTCCCCATATAACCTGGTACCTGCTGCTTACACCAGTGCCGATTATCATACTGTTTATGCTGGCAATCGGTGTTGGTCTTATACTCAGCACACTTAATGTTTTCTTTAAGGATGTAGACTATCTTTATGAAGTATTCTGCCTCCTCCTCTTCTACATGACACCTATTGTTTACTCAGTAGAGGCTCTTAAAATTACTAACAAGGCATTTAAGCTTGTGCTTATGGCAAACCCCATGTACTCAATAACCGAAATGTTCAGGGATTGTGTACTGAGAGGTCAGCTTATAAACCCACACCACCTTTTATATGCCCTTGGCTTTGCAATAGTTACTATTGTAGTTGGTGGTATTATGTTCTACAAAAAGCAGGATAAATTCATCCTTCACATCTGATTGAGAGGATATTATTATGAGTAAACCAGCAATAGTTGTTGACCACGTAAGTATTCTCTTTAACCTTAACAAAGAGAAAGTTGACAACTTAAAAGAATATATAATCAAAGTGCTCAAGCGTCAGCTTCACTTTACAGAATTCTGGGCACTGCAGGATATTAACCTGGTAGTTGAAAAGGGCGACCGTGTAGGTGTGCTCGGATTTAACGGTGCAGGTAAATCCACCCTGCTTAAAACCATTGCAGGTGTTCTTAAACCTACAAAGGGCTCAGTAAAGGTAGACGGCGTTATTGCCCCTATGCTTGAGCTTGGCGCAGGCTTTGATACAAACTACTCCGGCAAAGAGAATATCTATCTTTACGGAGCTACTATGGGCTACTCCCGTAAGTACATAGAGTCCAAGTATGATGAAATTGTAGAATTTTCAGAGCTTAAGGACTTTATTGACGTGCCAATTAAAAACTACTCATCCGGTATGAAAGCCCGTCTCGGCTTTGCAATTGCAAGCGCAGTTGAGCCTGAGGTGCTTATCCTTGATGAAGTACTTTCAGTTGGCGATGCAAAATTCAGAAAAAAGAGTGAAAACAAAATCAGGTCTATGTTTGATAAGGGCGTTACCGTTCTTTTTGTATCTCACTCAGTAGAGCAGGTTTTACGCATTTGCAATAAGGCTATTATACTTGACCACGGCAAAATTATAGCTCAGGGCACTGCGGAAGAAATCTGCAAATTATATCAGGAAATGACTGATAAGAAATAAGAGTAAGGGGTAATTATTTATGGTTTTTGCAGCAATTTTTGCAGGCGGCAAGGGCACCCGTATGGGCAACTCAGATACACCTAAGCAGTATCTTGAGCTTGGCTCAAAGCCCGTAATTATCCATACAATAGAGAAGTTTACAGTAAATGACAGAATAGACGAAATAATTGTGCTCTGTCCAAAGCCATGGGTTGCACACACCCGTGACCTTGTAAAGAAATATGTTGTACCTGCTAAAAAAATAACAGTTATAGAGGGCGGCGACACAAGAAACGGCACACTTGAAAACGCTATGGCATTTATTGAGAATAACTATGAGGTTGATGACGATACAATCATAGTTACTCACGATGCAGTACGCCCATTTCTTACACACAGAATCATTGCAGAGAATGTTGACGCAGCTATCAAGTATGGTGCCTGCGATACAGTTATACCCGCAACAGATACTATTGTAAGAAGCGAAGACGGCAGCTTTATCTCAGATATTCCTGACCGTACAAAGATGTATCAGGGTCAGACTCCTCAGTCATTTAAGGTTAAAGAGCTGAGAACTGTTATTGACTCACTTACAGACGAAGAAAAAGCTATACTTACAGATGCCTGCAAGATTTATACACTTAAAGGCAAGCCCGTATATATGGTTGAAGGGGAAGTTTTCAATTTTAAGATTACATACCCTTATGATATGAAGGTTGCAAACACACTTCTGAAGGATAAGGATTCCGAATGATCAATCAGGTTTACAGACTGGTCAGCCCAGGCATGATTGATGTTGCCTGCACTGAACCCGATTTAACAAAAAGCGTTATACTCCGCCCTGAGTATATGTCTATATGTAAGGCAGATCAGCGCTATTATTTAGGCAACCGTGGTAAGGAAGCCCTTGCCGAGAAGCTGCCTATGGCACTTATACATGAGTGCTGTGCAAGGGTTATTTATGACCCTACAGGTCACTTTAAGCCCGGTGAGATTGTTGTACCTGTACCCAACACACCCACTGAGGATGATGATGTTATTGCGGAAAATTACCGCCGCACAAGTCATTTCTGCTCAAGTGGTTATGATGGATTTTTAAGGGATTATATTGATATTGACTACGACAGGCTTGTAAGAGTGCCTACTAATCTTGACTTAAAGATTGCCTCTTTTACAGAGCTTATCAGCGTTGCAGTGCACGCTGTATCAAGGTTTGAAAAGTTTGCTCACAGCCGTAAGGATTCAATCGGTGTATGGGGTGACGGCAACGTAGGCTTTATCACTGCCCTTATTTTAAGAGCAGTTTACCCTGAGGCAAAGCTTTGCATTTTTGGTACAGTACCCGAAAAGCTGAGCTACTTTGCCTTTGCTGATGAAACCTATCACGTAGATTATATCCCTGCTGACCTTCACATTGACCACGCCTTTGAGTGCGTTGGTGGTGAAGCATCTAAGCACGCAATAAATCAGATTATTGACCACATAAACCCTGAGGGCTCTGTTGGGCTCATGGGCGTCAGCGAGAGCCTTGTTGGTATAAACACCCGCATGGTGCTTGAAAGAGGTCTTAATCTGTTTGGCTCAAGCCGCAGCGGTGTTAAAGATTTTCAGAAGACAATGGATATACTCAGCAAAAATCCCGACATTCCCGGTTACCTTGAAAACCTTGTTGGCGATGTAATTGAGGTAAGAACAATAGCTGATATCCATAAGGCTTTTGCCTCTGACTTAAGCCGTAACTTTGGTAAAACAGTTATTAAATGGGAGAAGTAATTACTCCCGATAATATTCACGACCTAAATGGCAGATTTCCCACTTTAATAAGGACGGGGCATCTGCCTGTTTTGAAATAAAGGATTGCAAGGCCTATGAAAAACTTTTTTTATAAGATTTTTGCCCTTTTCTTTAACCTTAGCCGAATTTTACCTGTAAAGAAAAACCGTGTAGCACTTCTTGCACCTCACAAGGGCGGAAATCACGACTCTTTGTGGGAAATAAAGGCTTATCTTGAGGCAAAGGGTGGCTATGAAATAATATATATCCCCACAGCACAGATGAATTCATTAGGCGGTATCATCAATTTCTTTCTTGTTAAGGCAAGAATACTTGCTACATCAGAGTATGTTTTTATGAATGATAACTTTATGCCTATGGCAGACCTTAAGTTTTCAGATAAGACAAAGGTTACAATGCTGTGGCACGCTGAGGGTGCCTTCAAAAGGTTTGGTCTTATGACTGACCTTCAGCCTGAAATCAAAAATAAAATAGAAAAGTGCAGCAAAAAGCTCACCTATGTTATCTGCACATCAGAAAGTGTTAAGCCCATATATGCCAAGGCTTTTGGCACAGATGAGAGCAAGGTAAAGCCTCTTGGCTCTCCCCGTACAGATTACCTTTTCAAGCCCCACGATACTGATAAAATCAGGGCTGAATTTGATGAGAAATTCCCCCAGTGTAAAGGCAAAAAATTAGTGCTTTACGCCCCTACCTTCAGAGATAATCCTGAAAGGGATAAGGAGCTTTTATCTCATATTGATTACGATTTATTTAACAGGGAGCTTGGCAGTGAATATGCCCTTCTTATTAAGCTGCACCCACAGGTGCACACCTCTGAGCCTATTAAAAACAGCATCGATGTAACAGGCTGTGACATAGCAGATTTAACCCTTATATGCGATATGGTTGTTACCGACTATTCATCAGTTTGCATGGACTTTGCCCTGCTTAATAAGCCATCTTTATTCTTTGCCTATGACCTTAAAGAATACAATGATGAAAGGTCCTTCTGCTTCGGCTATGAGGACTATGTGCCGGGTCCCGTTGTAACAAGCTTTGAAGCTCTGATTGAGGCTATAAAATGCCCTCAGAGTGACGAAAAGCTTAACCGCTTCAGAGACTTTAACTTTGATTATAAGGACTGTAATAACGCAATGAGAGTAGCTGAATTTGTTACCTCAAAGCAGGCTTAAAAATCAACAAAAACACGTAAATTTACCCTGACAGAGTATATTCTTTGTCGGGGATTTTTTGTTTATAATCCTATTATCTTTTATAAAATTTTCCTGATTTTTTCCGTTTTTCATACACCTGAAATAAGTTGCCTACTATATAAAGTAATAATAATTATTGAATTTTATTATATATTATGATAATATAGCACGGCATTAAAATTTAAGTTGAGGTAGTATATGGAAGGTAAGAAAAAAGTACTTTTAGTAGTAAACCCCACCTCTGGTAAAAACAACTCCAGAGCTGGCACTTATGATATTGTAGACCGTTTTTCATCAGCTGATTATGACTTTACAATCAAGCCCACCACCTGTCAGGGTGATGCAACAAACATTGTAAAGAAATATATTGGCGACCATGATATGGTTGTATGCTGTGGTGGTGACGGCACATTCAATGAAACCATCAATGGCGTTATGCAGCTTCCAAGGCGTGTGCCCATCGGTTATATCCCCGCAGGCTCAACAAATGACCTTGCCTGCACAATCGGTCTGCCCATAGGCATCGGTCTTGCAACTGATACTATTGTAGATGGCCATAAAAACGCTTACGACATTGGCCTTTTCAATAACAGATTTTTCTCTTATGTAGCTTCATTCGGCGTTGGTGCATCTATCTCTTACACCACACCACAGAGCCTTAAGAATAAGTTTGGCCACAATGCTTATCTTTTAGATGCATTCGGCATTCACCTTTTCCGTACCCTTTCAAGCATTAAGCCTATTCACCTTAAGGTTGAATACGACGGCAACGAGATTGAAGACGATTTCTTCTTCGGCTCAATTTCAAACTCCACATCCGTTGCAGGTATGTTTAAGTTTAATACTGATGATGTTAAGCTTGATGACGGTAAGTTCGAGCTTCTTCTTGTAAGAGGCATTCATAACCTTGCAGATGCTGTTACAATGCTCCGTAAGGTACAGAAGCAGGACTATGACGGCGATAAGATTATCTTTGCAAGAACATCTACTGCAAAGTTCACCTTCCCAAATCCTGTTGAATGGACTCTTGATGGTGAATTCGGCGGCTCACCTGCTGAGGTTTATTTCTCAGTACTTAACAGAGCTATTGATGTTTTCTCACCTGAAAATCCCCTCTTCCTTGGCAACAAGGCAGATATCCCCGTATTTGATGTAGCTGAAGCTAACACAGGTGAAGATAAGGATAACGAAACTGAAGAGGAAACCTTCAAAAGATTTACCCGTTTCAGACGCAAGAATAAAAATGCTGATGAAACAGCAGAAAAATCTGCTGAATAAGCAATAAAGTCCTTTTTAAGGGACACATAGTATGCTATAATACCACTGTGATAAAAAGCAGTGGTATTTTATTTTTGTGTAATTAAAGAAAGGAAACTACTTCCTATGCTTCATTTTATACTCTCTGGTGTTGGCGGTGGTAAAACCACCATTATTATGGACACCATTAAAAAATTATCTCAGGACGAAAATAACCTTATAACTCTGGTTGTACCTGAGCAGCATTCATTTACAAGCCAGAAAAATGCTTTGGCACATATAGGCCCTGAAAATATGACAAGGGTTGAGGTGCTCTCATTCACAGGTCTTGGTGAGGGTCTTATAGGCAAGCCTGCCTACTACGAAAGAAGCCGCCTTTCTCCCTCATCTGCAGCTGTGCTTATGAATATGGCACTGCACGATGTTAAGGATGATTTACAGCTTTATGGCAGGCACGCTGAAAGTAAATCTGCCGTAAATATATTCTTATCACTTTCCAAAGAATTTAAGCAAAGCAATGTAACACCCGAAAAAATAAGGGAAGCAGTGAGCAAAAATGAAGAGAATGCTCTTCTTAAGCTGAAGCTTACTGATATTGCCCTTGTGCTTGAGGCTTTTGACAAGAGAGTAAGTGAAAGCCATTTTAACCCTGACGATTTGCTTACAGAGCTTCTTTGCACTGCGGAGCTTGATACTCATCTTAATGGCAGAACTGTATTTATAGACGCCTTCAGAGGCTTTACAAATCAGGAGTATATGCTTATAGAGCGTATGCTTTTAAAGTGCAAGGATGTATATATTTCACTTTGTGCAGATAAGCTTACTGACAGCGACGATATAACTGAGCTGTTTGCAAAAACAAATAACACAGCAGGCAGAATCAAAGCTATTGCCAGAAAGAATAATATTGCCATAGGGGAAGATATTGTTTCAGATTATGTATCTGCTAAATCCCCTGCCCTGAAGCACCTTGAAAAATATGTATATAATACTGTGCCTCAGATTTATGACGACCCTGCTGATGAAATTACCCTTTGCCGTGCGGGCAGTGTATATGAGGAGGTTACCTTTGTAGCCGCAACCATCAAAAAGCTTGTAAGAGAGAATGTATACAGATACCGTGACATTGCTGTTATTGCCCGCAATATGGATAGCTACGACAACAGTGTTAAATCCGCCCTTCAGAAAAACGGCATAAATGTGTATGAGGATTACCGCAGAGATGCCGATGTTTCACCTGTTATCAATATTGTAAGCGCAGGTGTAGAGGCTGCAGGCAGCTTTAATAACGACTCAATTATGCGTTACCTTAAAACAGGGCTTACAGGCATTTCAACAGAGGATATTTCAAAGGCAGAAAACTACTGTTACCTCTGGAGTATAAATGGTAACGACTGGAAAAATGACTGGGTAAATAATCCTGAAGGCTTTGGCGAAATTGATGAAAAGCATAAGGATAAAATTCAGGCTCAGCTTAAAGAATTAAACGAAATCAGAGTTAAAATTATTACTCCTATAGCTAACCTCAGGAATGCTCTTTATGGTGGCGTAGAGGGTAGCGAAGCAGCTAAAGCTTTATGGAAATTCATAGAGGAAGTCCATATTTATGATAACCTGAAGCGCACCGCAAAGGAATTCTATAAAGACTCTGAAGGTAAAGACAATATAGGCAAGGATGCTGACCTTGGTGCAATACTTGAGCTTGAGAGAATGTGGAACCTGCTTATTGATATTATCAATGAGCTTGAGGTGCTTATCACAGGCGAAAAAATCACTGCAAAAAGGCTTAGCGAAATACTTGAAATTATGCTCTCAGTACAGACTGTGGGCAATATTCCGCAGCGCCTTGATGAGGTTACAGTAGGCTCAGCAGACAGAATAAGAATAAGCTCACCTAAGGTTGCATTTGTAATTGGTGCAAACGAAGGCGTATTCCCACCTGATATAAAAGCAAGCTCATCCTTAACCCCTAAGGAAAGAAATATTATGGAGGAAATGGGCATTGGTCTTACCTCCACAGGCGAATGGCTGCTTGCTGATGAAAAGCTGATTGCATACAGCAGTATCTGCTGCCCCACTGAGAGGTTATATGTAACTACCACATCTGCAGGGGCAGATGGTGGTGAGCTTGAGCCCTGCGACTTTTTCCTCAGGATAGAAAGACTTTTCCCCAATTGCAAAAAAGTGTTTACTCAGGATTTACCTGATGAGTATTATTCTGAGGGCAAGGGTGCAACCTTTGAGCAGTTTGCAAAATCAGACGATAAAACCTTCACCGATACAGTAAAGGAATACTTTTCAAATGACGAAGGCTATAAGGGTAAGCTTGACGCACTTGAAAGAGCTAAGGGCTTAAGGCAATTCAGAATAGACAGCAAAGAGATTGCAAAGGAGCTTTTTGGTGCTGAGATGACTATCTCACCCTCCCGTATAGAGAGCTATAATAAATGTCCCTTTATGTATTTCTGCAACTATGGTTTAGGTGCAAAGCCCCGCAAAAAGGCAGAGCTTGACAATATGCAAAGGGGTAACACAAGCCACTATGTGCTTGAAAATCTGATTAAAAACTATGGCAGAGATAAGTTGCTTGAAATGAGCGAAGCTGAAATCAGAGCCGCTATAGATGAGCTGATGGATATATATCTTGAGGCTGTGTTAAACTCCCCTGATGATGAAAGATTTTTATATCTTTACAATAAGCTGAAGGAGTCAATCTACGAAATAGCAAAAAGGCTTATTGATGAGTTTGAGGTCAGCAGCTTTGTACCTGTTGATTTTGAGCTTACCATAGGTGACGAAGGCGAAATAATGCCCTACACCCCTGATGGTGGTGATGGCACAGTGCGTATAAGAGGCAAGGTTGACAGAGTTGATATTGCAAGGGCTAATGGCAAAACTTACCTCAGAGTTGTAGACTACAAGAGCAGTGAAAAGAAATTTGAGCTCAGCGATGTTGTAAACGGAATAAATCTGCAGATGCTTATATATCTTTTTACTCTGTGGAAAAATGGCACAGAGCATTATGGTGACGAAATTACCCCTGCAGGTGTACTTTACTACTATGCAGGCACTCCCATTATCTCAGCAACCCTTGGTGATGATGATGAGGTTATTCTCAAAAGCCGCCGCAAGGAAGAGAAATCATCAGGTATTGTGCTTAGTGATGAGGAAGTAATACGACTTATGGAAAGGGACGCAGAGGGCGTATTTATACCTGCATCCATAGGTGATAAAGGCATTACAGGTGCCCACATCAGCTTTGAGGCTCTGCTTAAGCTTAAAGAAAAAACGGATAAGCTTATAGTTGAAATGGCTGACCGCCTGCACAATGGTGAAATCTATGCTGTGCCCAAGCACAAGGAGGGTAGCAATAAGCTTCCCTGTGAGTGGTGCGACTATAAAACTGTTTGCAGCTATGAAGAAGGCATAGATACTATATGCTACAACAAATACAAAAATGACGAAGTAATTGATGACCTAATGAAAGGAGATGAGAATGATGCCGAAAATAAACTGGAATCCTGACCAGCTGAAAGCTATTGAAAGCCGTAATGGCACCATTCTTGTTTCTGCTGCCGCAGGCTCAGGCAAAACCGCTGTACTTGTTGAAAGAGTTATGCGTAAAATATGTGATGATAATGTAGGCATTGAGAATATGCTCATTGTTACCTTCACAAGGGCAGCCGCCTTTCAGATGAAAGCAAAAATTGCTGAGAAGCTTAACGAAAAAATTGCGCAGGATCCCACTAATCAGAGCTTAAAGAGAAGCCTGTTTATGCTCCCCTTTGCAAATATCTGCACAATAGACTCATTCTGTATAAATCTTGTAAGGGAGAATTTTCACAAGCTTGGTATCGCTCCTGATTTTACAATTCTTGACGCTGCTCCCGACTCAATTTTGCAGCATAAGGCTCTTGCTGAGGTAACAGATAAATACCACAAGGAGCATAAGGAAGATTATAAAATTCTGAATGATTTAATCAACAGCGAAAAAAATGACGATAACATCTCAAAAATTGTAACTGACCTTTATAATCATTCTGAAGCTTATGTTTTCCCTGATGAGTGGCTCCATGACCTTTACATTAAATACACCTGCACTGAGCCTCTGCTTGATACTCCACTTGGTCAGAAGGCTGTTGCAGACGCAAAAAAATATATTGAAAAAAAGCTTGCAGAAATTGAAAATGCCACAAAAAAATTAAATGATATGGTAGTAAGAGGCGCTCCTCTTGAGGGCATAATTGAAGCATATTATGCAGTTTTTGATAGTGATAAAACTATTTTTTATGATATGCTTTCTGCCCTTGAATCAAATAAATGGAATGCTTTCTCTGATTACACTAAGTTGGCTACATTCAAAAACAGAAATCCTCAATTCAAAAAGGGAGACCATATTGCTGAAGTAAAAGCTACTTGTGAAAACATAAGAGATTACCGTCTTAAGAGCTTCTTTGCAGAAAAATTTCCCTATCTTTTCTATAGTGAGCAGGAGCATTTTGAATCAATAAGAGAAACTGCCGACTACATAAATCTGCTTATTCAGGTGGTGCTTGATTACCGTCAGAAGCTGTTTGAATTTAAGCAGGAGGAAAATGCTTACACCTTCTCAGATATTCTGCATTTAACACTTAATCTGCTTGTAGAGAAAGGTGCTGACGGCAAGCCCGTCAAGTCAGAAATTGCAAAGGAGCTTTGCAAAAACTTTGATGAAATACTTGTAGACGAATATCAGGATGTAAGTGACGCACAGGATACCATTTTCTGGGCACTTTCAAGGGATGATACAAACAGATTCCTTGTAGGTGATGTAAAGCAGAGCATTTACGGCTTCAGGCAGGCTATGCCTGAGGTGTTTACAGGCCTGCGTAAAAACATCAGAAAAAACACACCTGAATATGCCATCACATTAAGCAGTAACTACCGTAGCCGCAAGGGCGTTACCGATAATGCCAATTTTATATTTGAAAATATAATGACAACTAACGCAGGCGGTGTAGACTATAAAGATAATGAGCAGCTTAACCCTGAGGCTGATTATGGCGAAAGGGAAAAGAATGTTACTGACTTTGAAACCTATCTTATAGAAACTCCAAAAGGCTCGGAGCTTGAAAGCCAGGCAAAATTTGTTGCACAGTATGTGCGCAAGGCTATTGATGAGGGAATGCTTGTAGGCAAAAAAGGTGAGGAAAGGCCCTGCAAAGCAAGTGACTTCTGCATACTTATAAGAAACACAAAAAACAGCACTACAGAGTTTATAAAAGCCTTTGAGGATTCAGGTCTTGACCTTTCCGTTGAAACTAAAACCTCATTGCTCGAAACCCCTGAGGTAGGCTTTATAGTTTCTCTTCTTAAAATTATAGATAACCCCCTTAACGATATTCCCCTTATTACAGTATTACTCTCACCTGTTTATGGCTTTACACCTGATGACCTTGCAAAAATGCGTATAGAAAAAAGGCGAGGCTCTATTTATGACTGCCTTGTAAAAATGGGTAAATCAGGTGATAAAAAGGCTGCTGATTTCCTTGACAGCCTTAAAACCTTACGCAGAGTTGCCGCAACCCTTCCTGCCGGTGAATTCACTGCAAAAATCATTGATGAAACAGGCTACAGAGCTATCGTTTCCGCTATGCCAAATGGTGAAACAAAGGTATTGAATTTAGGTCTTTTTGTAAACCTTGCCACTAAGTATGAAACTACCGGTGTTAAAGGTGTATCAGGCTTTGTCCGCTTCTTAACAAGGCTTGAGGATTCTGAGGGTAAAAGCTCTCTTGATTCAAAAAGCTCACCTAAGGCAGACGCAGTAAAAATGATGACCATACACAAGAGTAAGGGTCTTGAATTCCCCGTAGTATTTGTTGTGAATTGCCAGAAAAATTATAATGAGCCTGAGAAAAAATCAAGCTTTGTTATCTCCCGCAGCTACGGCTTAGGTATAAAACTGGTAAAAAATAATGTAAGATATAAAACTCTAACATTTACTGCCGCTGCAGACAGTAATATAAATGAGGAACGCTCCGAAGAGCTTCGTCTGCTTTATGTTGCCCTTACAAGAGCAAAGGAGCGCACCGTAATTGTAGGTGCAGCATCTGAAATAGACGAAAGAATCAAGTCAGAAGAAATTACTGAAGAAAACGTACTCAGCAAGAAAAATTATCTTGATTGTATGCTTCTTGCCCTTGTAAAGCACCCTGATGCGCATCAGCTCAGAGAGGCTGCAGGAATTGAAACAGGTGAGCATATCAGCGGAGATATTCCCCCTGCCCTGTTTAAAATTATTGACAGCTCAGAGCTTTCTGAAGGTGACGAAGCAGAGGCAGAGCCTGAGGAAGAAAAAGCAAACGCTTTTGATAAGGCTCTTTATGATGATATTGCCGAAAGGCTCAGCTACAAATATCCTTATGACCCCATTAACGCAACTATTGTTAAGCGTATTGCTTCTAAATTTGACAGCGAGTCATTTAATGAAAATTACTTTGCGTCTGCCCGCCCCGCCTTTGCAAACAGAGGCAAGCTGACCCCTGCTCAGAAGGGTACTGCTACTCATAGATTTATGCAGTTTGCAGATTATAGCAACGCAAGCAATGACGTGGATACAGAAAAAGCAAGGCTTGTTGAAAGCAAACAGCTTACTCAGCTTGAGGCTGATGCGGTAGACAGTAAGGCAGTTGCAAAATTCTTTGAAAGTGACCTTGCAAAGCGGATATTAAAAGCAGAAAAGGTTTATAAAGAGTACCCCTTCACCGCTTCAATGCCACTTAAGGATGTTGAGCCTGACATTATAAATAATGTGGCAAATCTTGACCCCGAAAAGGCAAAAGAGGTTGCCGATAATGAAGAGGTAATAGTTGAAGGCGTTGTTGACTGTGCTTTTGTGGAAAATGGAAAGCTTGTAATTTTAGATTACAAAACTGACCGTGCCCACACTCCTGAGGAGCTCAGAGAAAAATATTCATCACAGCTGACCATTTATAAAAACTGCCTTTCACAGGCTCTTAATATGGAGGTAAGCGAAACAGTTATATATTCTTTTGGTCTTTCACAGGAAATAAAGCTTTAATATTACACAAAAAGGAGGGTTTGTCCCTCCTTTTTCTTGCATTTTTTATAATTAACATATTGTTAACTAATTATACTTTGTTATATAATAAAATAAATATAGAAATAAAAATGGGAGGTGCTGAATGACAGGCTATGTGAAAATAAGCAAGGCTGACCTTAAGGTCAAAGAGCTTGAAATATACCGTGGCATATACTGCTCACTTTGTAATGCCCTTGGCAAAAACTACTCTGTATTTGCCCGTCTGCTTTTAAGCTATGACTTTGCCTTTGCCGCTATGCTGAAAATAGCTTTAAGCCCATCATCCTGTACATTTAATCAGAAGCACTGCCCCTTAAACCCTGCCCATAAATGTTACTTTTGTGAAAGCAGGGAGGAAATAGATTTATGCTCCCACGCAATTATAATTATTGCTTACTATAAGATAATAGACAACCTGAAGGATAAAGAAATCAGCAAAAAGCTTCTGTGCTTTTTACTGAAGCCCATTATTTCTTTATGGCATAAAAAAGCTGTTAAAAACGCCCCTGAGATTGAAAGCATAGTAAAAGAATGTATGGCAAAGCAGGCTGAGATTGAAGCAAGAGGTGCAGGCATTGATGAGGCTGCTGACCAATCTGCCATTGCCCTTGGCAAAATCTTCAGCTATGATGCAGAGGAAAACAAAGAGCAGTTATATAAGCTTGGCTACTACACAGGCAGATTTGTTTACATACTTGATGCCGTTGATGACCTGCCAAAGGATTTAAGAAACGGCAACTTCAATCCCTTTGCAAAAAAGTATAACAGCCTTAAAACCAAGGAAGAAAAAGTAGAATTTGCACGCTACGCAGAGGGTGTACTGAATATGACTCAATCTGCATTGCTGAGTGCAAAGGATAATCTCCAGTTAAAACGATTTGGAAATATTACGGAGAATGTAGTTTTCAAAGGGCTTGAAGAATCCGCAACAAAAGTGCTTGAAAAATATAAACCTGAAGAAAAGAAAGAAAAATCATTTACAGTTAAGTGAGGTGTGCTTATGAATGACCCTTACAAGGTGCTTGGTATAGCTTATGGCTCATCTATGGAGAGAGTTGATGCAGCCTACCGTGAGCTTGCTGCACAGTACCAGAATAATCCTGCAAAAATGAATGAAATAAATGAAGCTTATGATACCATTGTGCTTGGCAAGGCTCCTCAGAGCTACGCTTCAGATAATCAGTACTATTACAGCAATACCGACTATACTGATATAAGAAACCGTATAAACGCAGGTAACTACGACGATGCACAGATTCTGCTTGACGGAATACCCTATAACAGCAGAAATGCTGAGTGGTACTATCTTAAAGGCTTAATTTGTCAGAATAAAGGCTGGCTTGAAGAGGCTTACAGTAATTTTTCTACTGCTAAATCAATGGACCCATCAAACAGCACCTACGCCTCTGCCTGTAATGATGCAGACAGAGCCCGCAATGGCGGTTATAAATCCGGCAGAAATAAAAGTAACAGCGGTGCAGAGCTTTGTGCTATCTGCTCAGGTGCTGCCTGCCTTGATTCCTGCTGTGACTGTGATAGTTGCTGCGATTGTGACAGCTGCTGCAGCTGTGATGACTGTGACTTCTGCTCACTTTGCTCAGGTCTTATCTGTGCAGACTCCTGCTGCGAGTGTATGGGCGGCGACCTTATTTCCTGCATCTGAGGTAATTTATGAAACAAAGTTCAAAATGCGCCATAGGCGGCATTGTTGCCTCCCTTTCACTGGTGCTTATGATTTCCGTGGCAATAGTGCCATTTATGACCTATGCTCTGCCTGCTATGGCAGGAGCACTCATAGTTTTTATAGTAATTGAGATAGATAAAAAATGGGCCTTCGGTGTGTATGCCGCAGTTGCTATTTTAGGTATGTTTTTAGTGCCTGAAAAAGAGGTAGCTGCAATGTATCTTGCCCTTTTTGGCTACTATCCTATTCTTAAAGCAATTATAGAGGGTCATATAAAAATAACTATTCTTGAATGGGCGCTGAAGCTTTTAATATTCCTTGCTACAATGGTTTCAGCTTACCTTGTAATGATTAAACTTTTTGGTCTTACTCTTGATGAGATGGACGAATGGGGAAAATGGGCAGTGCCCATTCTGCTTGGCACAGGCTCCGTTGCCTTTGTGCTTTATGATATTGCTATTACAAAGCTTATAGTGCTTTATAATTATAAGTGGCGAAAGAGATTCAGAAAATATTTTAAATGATTGCATAATTGTAAAAAAGAGGGTCTGAGTTATGAAAAAAGAGAAAGTAAACATTGGCGTAATTGGTCTTGGCGGCAGAGGCTCAGGTATGCTGGGTGAGCTGCTTGCCTGTGAGGGCGTAACTGTGCCTGCAGTATGCGATAAATACGAGGACAGAGCACAGCACGGCAGAGAAATTGTAGAAGAAAAAACAGGCAAAACAGCTGATGTTTACCTTGACTATAAAGAGCTGCTTGCCCGTGATGACCTTGACGCAGTTATGATTTGTACCACATGGATAACCCATGCACGCATTGCTATTGATGCTATGAGAGCAGGCAAGCATGTAGGTGTAGAGGTTGGTGGTGCTGCAAGCATTGAGGAATGCTGGCAGATGGTAAGAGCAAGTGAGGAAACAGGTAAATTCTGTATGCTGCTTGAAAATTGCTGCTACAACCGCTCTGAAATGGCCCTTTTCAATATGGTTAAGCAGGGCCTTTTTGGTGAGATAGTACACATGCAGGGTGGCTATGAGCATGACCTTCGTGATGAAATCTGCCTTGGCAGAGAAAACAGACACGGTCGTCTTGTAAACTTCCAGCACCGCAATGGTGAGCTTTACCCCACACATCAGCTTGGTCCCATCAGCAAGGTGCTTGGCATTAACAGAGGTAACCGCTACCTTTCACTTGTGTCTATGGCTTCCAAGTCAAGGGGTCTTCACGAATGGATTGTAAATAACAAGGGCGAAGATTATGACCTTGCTGATTATAAATTTAATCAGGGTGACATTGTTACCACTATGATTAAATGTGCTAACGGCGAAACCGTTACACTTATTCACGATTGCTCCCTTCCCCGCCCCTACTCAAGAGGCTATCGCATTCAGGGTACAAAGGGCATCTATATGGAAGATGGCGAAACCATTTACCTTGAAGGTGTATCTCACGAGGATAAAGACCATTGGACTCATAAATGGGAAGAATTTTATGACGATGGCTACATTGACAAATATGACCATCCCCTCTGGAAAAAATACAGAGAAGACGGCATTCACGCAGGCGGTCACGGTGGTATGGATTTCCTTGTGCTTTCTGCTTTTGCAGAGAGTGTAAGGCTTGATGATAAGCCTCCCATTGATGTATATGATACTGCAACATGGATGGCAATTACCGTACTTAGTGAGCAGAGCATTGCTATGGGCTCTATGCCTGTACCTGTACCCGATTTTACAAACGGCTTATGGATTGAGCGTGAGCCTTACAGAAGAGGTCAGTTCTGCCTTGAGGAAGTATGTAATGACTGCTTTGACGCAAAGGAGTTAGGCGAATGAAATACTATATTGGCGTAGACGGAGGCGGCACAAAAACTGCCTTTGCTCTGTTTGATGAAAATAAAAATATGCTCTGCAATGTGGAGGGCAAGGGCTCTAACCACGAAAACTATGACAACGGTTTTGATGACGCAGTGGCAGTTATATGGCAGGGTCTTAATGATTTATGTAATAAAGCAGAAATAAATTTTGATGATGTAAGCTTTACTCTTATGGGTCTTGCAGGCATTGACCACCCCTGGCAGCACGATAAAATGTGTGCTATGCTTTCAGAGCTTGGTCTTAAAAATTTTGAGATTTATAACGACGGCTTTATCGTTATAAAAGCAGGCTCAATAAGTGGTGTGGCTATTGGCTACAACTGTGGCACAGGTGTTTGCTGTAATGGTATAGACAGCAATGGCAATGCAATGCAGCTTATGGGTCTTGGTGATTTTACAGGCGACATCTCAGGCGGTACAAATATTGCCGTAAAAGCCTTTGAGATTGCCTACAACGAGCTTTACCTGCGCATGTATACATCTGCCGTTACAAAGAACATAATGAAAATATACGGCTTTACAACAAGGGAAGAGGTTGTTGACTTGGTAGGTCACCTTGAAAATATGGAAGGCGAGCATATACGCAATTTCATTTCAGCATTTTTTGATGCTGCAAATGAGGGCGACAAGGTTGCCCTTGATTACTGCGAGGCAATGGCTGAAAGAGGTGCAAGAGCCATTCACGGTCTTACTCAGGAGCTTACCTTCAACGGTGATGAAGTTGAGGTTGTACTTTCAGGCTCCATCAATGTTAAGCTGCCAAATCAGCCTTACCTTGATATGCTTAAAGCAAAGGCAGAGGCTTACACAGGCAAAAAGCTGCAGTTTATAAAGCTTACTGAAATGCCAGTAGTTGGCTGCATAAACTGGATTATGCAGGAATATGCAAAATAAAATACAGGGGGAATAAATAATGAAAGAGATTACTGTTGCAATTATCGGCTCAGGCAGCACATACTGCCCCGAGCTTATAGACGGCTTCCTTAAAGCACAGGACAGCCTTAAGCTTAAAAAAATATCATTTATGGATATAGACGACCGTAAAAGGACAATAGTAGGCAACCTTTGTGTGCGTATGCTCAAGCACGAAGGTATAGACTGTGAAACCGTAATTACAGATGACCTTGATACAGCCCTGCAGGGTGCAGACTTTGTTGTTACACAGATTCGTGTAGGCAAGCTTCCCTGCCGCCGTCTTGACGAAAAAATTCCACTTAAATATAACCTTATCGGTCAGGAAACTACCGGTATAGGCGGTTTCTTTAAGGCACAGCGTACAATACCTGTAATTAAGAATATCTGCGACAGAATTGAGGCTATCTGCCCCGATGCATGGCTTATCAATTTCACAAACCCCTCAGGCATTATTACAGAGTTTGTACTTAACAATACAAATGTAAAGTGCATTGGTCTTTGCAATGTGCCTATTGATATGATTGACGATACAAAAGAGGACCTTGGTGAGGATATAGAATACACTTACGTTGGTCTTAATCACCTTAGCTGGATGACAAGCGTAAAAGTAAATGGTGAGGAAAAAATTGAGCAGCTGCTTGCAGAGGGCTTTACTCCCAAGGTTATGAATAACATTAAGGATGACGGCTTCAGCCTTGAAACCTTAAGAGCAATTCACGCAATTCCCTCATCCTACCTTCAGTATTACTACTGCCGTAATGCAAAGCTTAGTCACCTGCTTGAGAATGAGAAAAATGGTGAAAAGTGCAGAGCAGAGGTATGTATGGATATTGAGGAAGACCTTCTTGAAATGTACTCTGACGAAGGCCTTTATGTTAAGCCTGCCCTTCTTGACCAGAGAGGCGGTCACAAGTATTCCTTAGTTGCAGTTAATCTTATAAACGCTATTGCAAATGATATAAACGATATTCAGGTAGTTAATATCAAAAACGGCAACACACTCCCCTTCTTAAAGCCTGATGATGTAATTGAGGTTGCAGCTGTAATAGGCAAAGATGGTGCAAAGGCTGTGCCCGTAGGCGAAATTACAAACCGCCACATTATAGGCCTTATGCAGGTTGTTAAGGAGTATGAAAACTACACCGTAAAAGCCGGCAGAGATGGTGACGAAGAGGCAGCCCTCAACGCCCTGCTTATCCATCCCCTTGTTGGTGACTGGGAAGCTGCCACAAAGTGCTTTAACGAAATGAAGGAAGCACACAAGGCATTTTTACCTCAGTACTACAAATAAAATAAGCAACAAAAAAGCCACCCTTTTTCAGGGTGGCAATTTTTAATCATAATTATGTGCCTGTGCCAGCATCATATCCTTGACTTTCATAAGTCTGGTTGTGGTGCTTCTTTCATTTTCATCAAGCTTCATTGTAATGTACTTGATTGTTTCCTCATACTGAGGAATCATAACATGCTCAAGGGCATTAACTCTGCGGCGGGTCTTTTCAATTTCATCCGCCATAAGCTGGCAGGATTTTTCAATCTCTGCAAGTCTTATCATCTTGGGCATTATATCTGAAAGAGCCTTAACTGCTGTATCAAGGTCACCTGAGGTGTTTGCGAAGCCGTAGCTGTAAATGTCGTTTTCATTAGCTGTTCTGAATTTTACATCAAACTCAGGTATCATAACGCTCATTACATTCTTTTCGCTTACCTCAAGCTGCATCTCCTGAGTGGGAAGCATAAGAGCAACGTCAAGAGCCTTATCACTCATAACGCAACGGGCAACGCTCATTGCAACATTTGCCTGCTTTATGCCCTCCTCAACCTCTTTACGAAGAGCCTTGTTTTCACGAACCATATCAAGGAAACGACGCATCAGTTCGTCACGCTTATCCTTAAGAAGCTTGTGACCTCTGCGGGCTGTAACCAGCTTGCGCTTAAGGTTTGTAAGCTCCATACGGGTAGGGTTGACATTCATTACTGCCATGCGTTCACTCCCCTTTTAAAACTTACCGTAATACATATCAAGGTATTTATCGCTGATTCTCTTAAGCTCACTTCTGGGCAGGATGGAAAGAAGCTTCCAACCAAGGTTAAGAGTATCTTCAATATCTCTGTTGGCATCAAAGCCCTGAGATACATACTCCTTCTCAAACTCATCAGCAAACTTTGCATAAAGCTTATCCATATCTGTAAGAGCTGCCTCACCAAGAACTACCATAAGCTCTTTAGCATCCTTACCACGGGCATAAGCTGAGAAAAGCTGGTTCATTGTATTTGAGTGATCCTCTCTTGTTTTACCTTCGCCAATACCCTTATCTTTAAGTCGGCTAAGTGAAGGAAGAACGTTGATGGGAGGATTGATGCCCTTACGGTAAAGCTCACGATCCAGAATAATCTGACCCTCAGTAATGTAACCTGTAAGGTCGGGGATGGGGTGAGTTTTATCATCTTCAGGCATTGTAAGGATAGGAATCATTGTGATTGAGCCATCCTTGCCCTTCTGACGACCTGCTCTTTCATAAATAGAAGCAAGGTCAGTGTACATGTAGCCGGGGTAACCACGACGGCCGGGTACTTCTTTACGGGCAGCTGAAACCTCACGAAGAGCATCAGCATAGTTTGTAATATCTGTAAGAATAACAAGAACGTGCATTCCCTTTTCAAATGCAAGGTACTCAGCAGCGGTAAGTGCCATCTTAGGTGTTGCAATTCTTTCAATAGCGGGGTCATTAGCAAGGTTTGAGAACATTACTGTTCTGTCAAGAGCGCCTGTGCTTCTGAAGGATTCAACAAAGTAGTTGCTCTCCTCAAAAGTAATACCCATTGCAGCGAATACAACGGCGAACTGCTCATCCTTACCTCTTACCTTTGCCTGCCTTGCAATCTGTGCAGCAAGGTTAGCGTGGGGAAGACCTGACATTGAGAAAATAGGAAGCTTCTGACCTCTTACAAGGGTGTTAAGTCCGTCAATAGCGGAAACACCTGTCTGAATAAATTCCTGAGGATAGCTACGTGCAGCAGGGTTAATGGGAACACCGTTAACATCCATTCTCTTATCAGGAATAATTTCGGGACCACCATCTATGGGTCTGCCAAGGCCGTCAAATACTCGGCCAAGCATATCCTCGGAAAGGCCTAATTCCATCTGTCTGCCGGTAAATCTTACAGAAGAATTGGAAAGGTTAATACCAGTTGAGTTTTCAAAAAGCTGTACAAGTGCGTTAGTGCCATCTACCTCAAGTACACGGCATCTTCTTTTTTCGCCATTTGCAAGCTCAATTTCGCCAAGCTCGTTATAAGCTACGCCCTCAACCTCTCTTACAAGCATAAGAGGACCTGCTACTTCCTGTATTGTTCTATACTCTTTTGGCATCAGAAGTCCTCCTTTCTTGCAGCAGCAAGCTTAAGCTGTGATGTAAGCTCACTGATAACTTTATCGTACTCGCTGTTTACATTTTCCTCAGCGATATACTTGAAACGACCGATTGATTCACGAACGGGAAGTGCAACAACATCGTTGATATCTGCGCCCTCATTAAGTGCATCAATGGACTTATCGTAATACTCTATAACAAGCTTCATCATGTGATACTGCTTATTAAGTGATGTGTATGTATCTACCTCATGGAAGGCAAGCTGATGAAGGAAGTCCTCACGGATTGAGCGGGCAGCTTCCATCTTAAGTCTGTCAGCAGGTGAAAGAGCATCCATACCAACAAGCTTAACAATTTCATCAAGTGAAGCCTCATCTGAGAGAAGAGCCATAATGCGGCCACGAAGGGTGGTCCACTCATCATTAACATTCTCATTAAACCACTTACCAAGGCTGTCTGCATAGTTTGAGTAGCTGGTAAGCCAGTTGATTGCGGGGAAGTGACGCTTGTAAGCAAGTGCTGAGTCAAGACCCCAGAATACCTTAACGATACGAAGGGTTGCCTGAGATACGGGCTCTGAAATATCACCACCGGGAGGTGAAACAGCGCCGATAACTGAAAGTGCGCCTTCCCTTGCATCTGAGCCAAGGTTAATTACACGACCTGCTCTTTCATAGAACTGAGCAAGACGGGAGCCAAGGTAAGCGGGATAACCCTCTTCACCGGGCATTTCTTCAAGACGGCCTGACATTTCACGAAGAGCCTCTGCCCAACGGGATGTGGAGTCTGCCATAAGTGCAACAGAGTAACCCATATCACGGAAATACTCTGCAATTGTAATACCTGTATAAACTGATGCCTCACGAGCTGCAACAGGCATATCGGAGGTGTTTGCAATAAGTACAGTACGCTCCATAAGTGATTTGCCTGTGTGGGGGTCAATAAGCTCAGGGAACTCATTAAGAACGTCGGTCATTTCGTTACCACGTTCACCACAGCCAATGTAAACAACTATGTCAGCCTCTGCCCACTTTGCAAGCTGATGCTGTGTAACAGTTTTACCACTGCCGAATGGGCCGGGAATAGCTGCAACACCACCCTTTGCAATGGGGAAAAGTGCGTCAACAACACGCTGACCTGTAACAAGGGGTACATCGGGAGAAATCTTTTTGGCATAGGGTCTGCCCTTACGTACAGGCCACTTCTGCATAAGTGAGAAGTCATAGTCTGTACCATCAGCCTTTTTGATTGTACCAACCTTGTCTGTTACTTTATAATCACCCTCTGCAATAGCGGTAACTGTACCCTCTACTGTTGGGGGAACCATAATTTTATGGCAAACAATATCTGTTTCCTGTACGGTACCAAGGATGTCGCCACCCTTTACCTCTGCGCCTGCCTCAACAGCGGGTACAAAGTGCCATACAGCGTCTCTGTCAAGTGAAGGAACCTCAATACCTCTGGTAAGGTTGTTACCTGCAAGCTCAACAATTTTATTAAGGGGTCTCTGAATACCATCAAAGATGCCCTGAATAAGACCGGGACCAAGTTCAACGCTCAATGGTTCTTCTGTGGATTCTACAGGCTCACCTGTTTTGATACCTGAGGTTTCCTCATAAACCTGAATTGAAGCTCTGTCACCGTGCATTTCTATAATTTCACCAATAAGTCTGCTGTCACTAACACGTACAACGTCAAACATATTGGCATCACGCATGCCTGAAGCCACTACAAGAGGGCCGGCAATTTTGGTTATAACACCGGTGCTCATATTGAATCATACCTTTCAATGTTTTAGGAAATAATGTCACTGCCTACTGCCTTTTCAACGAATTTGCTTACGTTTTCAAGGCCTATACCAGTGTTGCCCCTTATACCCGGCACGGGAATAATTGCAGGAAGGGGCTTTGATGCATAGTGCTGAATTTCAGCATTAAGGTCTGAAGCAAGTGCCTCTGTAATATAAATTACACCATACTCGCTTTCAGCCAGCTGCCTGAGAAGTCTGCCTGCATCTGCAGAATCCTCAACTGGAAAAATAGATATACCAAGTGAGGCAAATCCATATATGCTGTCCTTATCGCCCATAGCGGCAATTTTATACATATAAATCCCTCACTCTCTCTCTGATTGTATCTGTGGGTACCCCTGCAGCTTTAGCTGAAAGAATAATTCTTACATTCTTAATCTCAGCCTGCTTTGCATAGTAATATGCAATAATGGGGTCAGGGCCGTAAACTTCGTCTTTAGCCTTTTTAATCCACTCAGTTACCAGATTGTCGCACTTCATTTCAAGGGCAGTGAAGTCCTTATCAACCTCATCTGCTATCTCAGGATAGCCTGCCTCTGAAACTATATCAGCAAGGCTCTCCCCCTTGAAGGCGGCATCTGTAAGCTTTTTATTATCTGTGAAATCGCATTTGCACATTGAATCAAGTGCAAACTGCTCTGTTTTACCGGTTCTGCTGCTTCTTACGGCAATTTTTATATTTGCCACAAGGCAGGCAAGACCAATTATTTTAACAAGCAGTTCACTGCCTGCTGACTTTGCATAATCAAGAGAAGTTTCAAGAGAAGCCTTATCAATAATCATCTCTGCACTCTGACCACTCTGATTGCCTGAAATTGCGTGGTATGCCTTGCTTGCACACTCTTTTATGTAATCAGGTAATTCCTCAAAGTCGTTCTCTTTTACTGCTTTAATGATTTTAGCAGGGTCACATACGAAGGGGCGCACAATATAATCCTCTGACTTAAGGTCTGAGAAGGTAGTTTTAATAACGCTTTTTACATTCATAAAATCGTTACCTATTACCATTGCCTCAAGCAGCTTTTTATCGGGCACGCTTTCGCAGATAAGCTCCCAGGCTTCGTTAAGCTTTTCTTCGCACATATCTCCGCCTGCAACCTCCTGCCAGCCTTTGCCGGTAAGAATGCGTACTGCTGCGGAGTAGCTGTCAGCTGAAATCAACTGGTCAAGATCAGCTTTGGTGAGCAGACTTAATTCGTTTACCCTTATACGGGCAACTGCGTATGCGTATTCAGTTTCACGCATGGTCTTTCACCGCCTGTTAAAATAAAATTTCACTGATTTTTGCCTTAAACATATCGGCATTTTCTTCAACAATTGCTTCAAATGAGCAATTTATAACTATATCACCATAATCAAGCACTAAGCCGCTGCCAATTTTTACGGGCTCTGATGAGAGCTTTGCTTCACAGCCCTTTTCTTTAAGAGCAGCTGCAAGCTTTTCCTCAAAATCAGCAGGCATTCTTACATGGTCATCTGAGTTAAGCTTGGCTTCGCATTTGCCTGCCATAGCATTATCAGCTGCCACCTTGATTACAGCCTTGAAATATAAATCTGCAGGAAGAGATTTAAGTGCCTTTGTAACATCAGCAAGGGTTTCGTTTATAACCTCAACCTTTGCAGCAAGCAGCTTCTGACGTGACTGCTGAAGAGCGCCTGACTGAGCGATTGCTACGGTTTTATCTGCCTCTGCCTTTGCATCAGCAATAATACCATCTGCAACAACCTTGCCTGCCTTTTCGCCATCAGCCACAATCTTGTCGCACTTTGCTTTTGCTGCTGCGATTATCTGATTGCACTGTTCATCTGCATCCGCATTGATTTTTGAAATAATTTTATCAATACCGTTCATTTAGTTCACCTTTCAATCAGGCAACGGGAACGCCAAATACTGCAAGGATAGAAATAAGAAGAGCAAGAACAGCGTAGGTTTCAACCATAGCTGCAAAGATAATTGACTTACCACTTTCTTCGGGCTTCTTAGCTACGATGCCTACACCGGCAACAGCTGCATTACCCTGATGAAGAGCGGAAACAAGACCACCGATTGCCATGGGAAGTGAAGCGCAGAAGAACATAGCACCCTGTGCAAGTGTGAGCTCTGCAATGTTACCACCGATAAGACCAATCTTGTTGAAAAGAAGGAATGCAATAAGGAAGCCGTAAAGGCCCTGTGTACCAGGAAGAATCTGAAGAATAAGAACCTTACCAAACTTTGAAGGATCCTCTGTAACTACGCCTGCTGCTGCACGGCCAACTCTGCCTACTGCGATAGCGGAACCAACGCCGCCTAATGTTGCTGCAAATGCACCGCCAAGAATTGCAAGTGCTGTACCCATTGTGAATGTCATTTTATTTGTCCTCCTTGACATTAAAATATTTAGTGTTTGTTGCGAGGGGAGTAAAGTTTTTACCGCCACCCTCATAGAATTTACCAAAGAATTCAACATACTGAAGTCTGTTGGTATGAACGTATGTACCAATTAAGTTTATTGCCATATTTACAACGTGACCGAAGATAAATACGAAAACAAACAAAATAAGCTTTACTGTCTTGTTGCTGGGGATACATCCCAGTGTATTTACAACTGAAGCAATAACGCCTGTGCAAAGACCAAGAGCAAGAAGACGGGAGTAGGAAAGGATATCACCTAACCAGCCTGAGGCTGCATTGTAAAGGCCATAAAGACCTAAACCAAGCTTACCCACAATATTCTTTGAATCTCTGCCTGCTGTAAGCACTACAAGTATTGCACCTGCAAGAAGCATATATGTGCCAACCTTGCTGATTATTGCCCAGCCTGCTATTGTTTCGCTTGCGGATGAATTAAGTATGCCATAGCCTAAGGGACATACACCAATAATAAGAATGAAAATGGGAATACAATCACAGATTGCTCCGATTTTATTATTGTTTTTCCACATAGTAACAAAGCTTAATACCACACCTGCAAACAGGTGAATAATACCAAACAGGAATGAGAATATGAGCAGCTTCATTGGGTCTGATACAGGCTCAAACCAGAGTGCCACACCGCCCTTACCAAACAGATTGATGGGGTCGGGATGGTCAAGGAACTGCTGCCATATTACATTTGGCAAATCACCGAACCAGCTGCCGAAAAGTGTGCCCCAGAATACGGTAGCAAGACCGCACCAGAAGTACATATCAACAGTCTTTTTCATTTTGCCCTTTACTTTAAGACCAAACTTGGCAATGCCACAGCCTATAGCCATAAGCATACCGTAGCCTGCATCTGAAAGCATAATACCAAATAACAGATAGTAGAACGCTGCCATAACAGGGTTTGGGTCAATATCCTTTTTGCCTGGCATTGCATACATTGCAGTAATGGGCTCAACCGCTGCCACAAAGGGCTTGTTTTCAAACATAACGGGGGCTTCCTCATCCTCTGCAGGGTCTGTTACCGTGTATGCTACAGTAAATTTTTCTTCAAGATTCTTTACAAGCTTATCTGCTTTGTTCTCGGGAACATAGCCTGTAAGAATTATTACATTGCCACCTGTAAGTATTTTATCAAGTGCCTCATACTTACTGCGGCGGATTGCGAAGTAGTCAACAGCAAATTTAATATCCTCACGCTGTGCGGCAAGGCTTTTAATTTCTGCTTCGGCTTCTTCTATTTCTGCTTTCAGCTTTTCGTTCTGGCTACCTAATCGCTCATATCTTACCTTGGGTGGATGCTTGGTAGGATCTGCGGGGTAGGCAAAACCAAGTGAACGCAGGGCCTGCAATGTTATATCACTGCATTCTCTGTGGCAAACTACGAAAACACAGCTTCTGTCCTTCTGATGAGAAACAACCTCGCACTCAACTCTCTCTTCCCCATCAAGAAACGGAACCATTGCAGTTATAAGGCTCTCTGCAGTGTAGTCGCCGGGCACTGTACCGATATAAACCTGTGTGGTTTCGGTACCCTGATATTTCATTGAAACATCAAGGGGCAGCCAGGGCTCTACGGCATCTCTGCCAGCTTCGTTTCTCGCAATTGCGGCTTTATTTTCCGCAATCTTCTTCTCATCTGCACAGATGTCAAGGCAGGTTGCCAGAACGTCATCTGCAGTTTCAGATTTTGCAAGATACTCGCTCATAGTCATTTCGGGTAACCCCTTAAGACCTGCGAGCATACTGCTCTTTTCAGGAGCATATTTATCTATGATTTTAAGTGCTGATGTTGCGGTATCATAATACTTGCTGATTTTATTTACAGTGGAATCGGTTGATATCTTTTCGAAGCCTTCAACCTCTTCGGCCTCTTTAAGCTCCATTACCGAACACATCTGCAGGTAATCAAACAAAGCCTTACTCTCACTTACAGGAGCTGCGATTTCAATATATTTCATATTGATTTTTGCCAAGAAAACACCTCCTTTATCTAAATTTAGTGTATGCTGATTTTAACCGATTATTTCGCTTATTACAGCCTTTACAGCTTCGCTGCTTTTAGTTTTTGCAGCAGCCTTTAATACAACAGCCTTTTCGGTAGTGTCCTTATCTGCTGCTTCATAAATCTCTGTTGCCTTTTTCTCGGCTTCCTTTTTGATTTTATCTGCCTCAGCCTGAGCCTTAACCTTTATGCTTGCCCCTGCACCCTGAGCCTTCTGACCAGCTTCAGCTATAAGCTTCTCTGCTTTTTCGTTGGCAGAGTTAATTGCCTCGGCAGCCTTTTTCTCGGCAGCAACAACAGAATCAATCAATTCTGATGCCATTTCAAAACCTCCTTTTT
>JAKSQR010000020.1 GCA_024404065.1 Clostridia bacterium
AAAAGGAGCTGATTTTTTATGCTTAATCCTTAGCCTGTTGCTTATATTTTTTATTAACTATGTGTATTACAAACATATAGCATATCATCTGCATTATAAATGTACATACCCACGAAAGCGGATAAGAAATAAACAGATACCTTACATTGCGGTTTGCGGGGAAGAAATAATAAATCCATATTACTCTTATGGCAACTGTGCCTATAAGCGATAATACCATAGGCACTGCGGAGTAACCCATACCCCTCATTGCACCTGCCGTGCAATCCATAAATCCGCACATAAAGTAAGTAAGTGTGCTGAGTGCAAATATCTCAACACCGTAGGTAATAACCTCAGGGTTATCTGAATATAATCCTATAAGCTGAGGTCTTAAAATATATACAAAAGCACCTGCGGCAAAGCCTATTGTAAGCTCAAGTATAAGGGAATAATAAAAGCTCTTTTTCATTCGTTTAAGCTTGCCTGCGCCTAAATTCTGGCTTACAAAGCTCATACAGCCCTGTGTGATAGAGTTTATTGTAACAAACATAAAGCCGAATATGTTATTTGATGCCGCATAGCCTGCTACCGCATTCTCGCCGAAGCTGTTTACCGAGCTTTGCAGAAGGGCGTTTGAGGCAGTAATTACGGTAGTCTGAAGACCTGCAGGCACACCTATTCTGAGTATCTGCTTAAGTATGCTTTTATCTATGCAGATTTTTCTTATATCCAGCTTATAGCAGGTATCACTTTTAATAAGAGTTACAAGTATCATAACGCAGGAGAGCAGCTGTGAAATTGCAGTAGCTATAGCTACGCCTGCCACACTCATTTTGAATACCGTAACAAATATAACATTGAGTATTGCATTTACCACACCTGATATTATCAGGTAAATCATAGGTCTTTTGGTATCCCCTACCGCTCTTAAAACTGCGGCACCGAAGTTATAAAGCATAAAAAATGGAGTGCCCAAAAAGTAAATTCTTATATAAAGCTTTGATAAGCCTATAATACTGTCGGGTGTGCCTAAGAGCCTGAGTGCGGGCTGAGCCAAAGCAATGCCAAGTGCCATTGACAGAACGCCCGATATTATAGCTGTAAGTATAGCAGTATGCACTGCTCTTTCAGTGCGTTTCTCATCCTCTGCACCATAGTAGCGGGCAACCGTTACGTTCACTCCCAAGGAAATGCCAATAAAGAAATTAACGAAAATATGTATTATAAAGGTTGAGGCACCTACTGCTGCAAGAGCATTGCTTCCGCTGAATCTGCCCACAACAACAAGGTCCACTGCATTAAACAAAAGCTGAAGTATGCCCGAAAAAATAAGGGGAAGGGCAAATGAAATCAGCTTAGGCATCAGTGAACCAGAGCACATATCAATTTCGTATCTGTTGCGTTTCAAAGGGGTTAATCTTCTTTCTTTAAAAATGCAGGCACCCCTGCCATACATAATGGCAGCTCAAGACCGTTTTCTTCAAGAAGGGTTTTATCGCTTAATATGTCAGTTGCTTTACCGTCTGCAACAATTTTGCCGTCGTTTATAAGTATAACTCTGTTGCAGGTTTCAAGCACCATATCAAGGTCATGGCTTGCAATTATTTTAGTAACGGGAATTACATTAAGTATATTTATAAGATTTCTTCTGTTATGTGGGTCAAGAGCAGCAGAGGGCTCATCAAGGAGCATTATTTCAGGCTCCATAGTAAGTATGGTAGCAACTGCAGCCATTCGCTTTTCACCGCCTGAAAGCTTGTGGTTTTGCTTGTTTTTAAGACCAGCTATACCAAGCTTTTCAAGGGTTTCCTCTGCTTTCTTTTCAGCATCAGCTCTGCTTATGCCATAGTTTACAGGGCCAAAAACCATATCGTCTATAACCTTTGGCATAAACATCTGATTATCGCTGTCCTGCAGCACATAGCCTACCATTTTTCTTATATCAGCAAGATTCTTTTTGCAAAGCTCCTTGCCATCAAAGGATATTACTCCCTCAGTTTCAATAAGACCAAGCATAGATTTGAGCAATGTGCTTTTGCCCGCACCATTTGCTCCTATAAGACCTACCTGCTCCCCTGCTTCAACCTTAAATGAGAGGTCATGCAGCACTACTGTGCCGTCAGCATATTTACTTGTTAAGTTTACACACTCTATCATTTTATCTCCTATAAGGCAAGTGAGCCAAGGTATGCGGGTATATTAAAATATCTTGTAAATATTATAAGCACTATACAAATAATTGCAACTACCCACGAGTATTTATTTTTGTTTTCTTTCTCAGGGTAATCTATAACCCCATTAAAGCCACGCAACAGCATACTTTCATATAATGCCTGCGCCCTGTCCATACTTCTTAAAATCAGCTGACCAAGAAATGAGCCCCAGGCTGAAATGTGTATGCCCTTCTGACCAGGTGCCCTGAGATGATAGGCATCCGTCATATTTGCAACCTCCTCAAGCAAAACGGAAATATATCTTACCGTAAGCAGGAAAAGGGAGGTTAATATTTTAGGGCAATGTATTTTATTGAGAGCGGCACATATCTCCTCAGCAGTTGTGGTAGCTACAAGCAGGAATGACGCCATAAGGCAAAATACACCTTTAAGCATAAGTGTAACCATTGAAATCACACCGCCGCTTACGCCTACTGTACCGATATATGTGATAACAGCTTTATCAAAAAACGGATTAAGAAGACCTACACAGCACACAAGAGGCATTACTATACGCAGCTTCTTAAAGCATGTGCTAACGGGTATAAGGCTGAATTGATAGCCAATTATGGGGAAAAGCACCATCGGAATTATGCCCCATAAATCATACTTATGGAAGGATACAGTTGTAATAATGTAGATTATTGTAAGTGCCATTTTTGATAATGGGCTTAATCTGTGCATAGGGGAATTTATGCTTGTAAGCTTATCTATCCCCCTGAGCTCATCAATAGCTCTCTCTGCCTTATTCACCGTATCCCTCCTTTCGTTTATTTAATAATTAAGTAAATCAGTCTTCTTTTTTCTTTGCTGATTTTCTTGCTGCACCACCTGCAATACATACAAGGGCAGCAATAGCAGCAACACCTGCTGCACCAACAACGCCTGATACTGATGTACCTGCAGCATTGTCGGGATTGCTTGAAAATGCGTAATCAGGAAGGATTGAAAGCTTTTCCTGAATAGCTGCAGCCTTATCTGCTGCTGCAGACTGATTACCATAATCCTCCTCGTCAAGGCCCATATTTGCTGAATAGCCTTCCTCTGCATTACCAAAGAGTGACCACTCAAGACCGTCAGGATTACCACTTGCAAAGAGTGAGAAGATACCGCCTGTTATAACAGCGATAACTGCAAGCACAATAATAGTTGTTTTGAATGAAAGCTTCTGCTTTGCCTGAGCATTTGCCTTGACACCGCTGAGTATTTCAGGCCTTGCTTCATTTACAAATACAAGAATTGCTGATGTAATAAGACCCTCAACAAGACCAATTGCAAGGTGAATGGGCTGCATAAGGCCACAGAATTTACCAAAGGGAAGCTCTGTAATACCTGAAAGTGATGTTTCAACTACAACTGAAAATGCGCCAAGCTGAAGTGTAACAATACAGCCGATAATACTTGCAAGTATTACCTTAACTCTGTTGTTAAGCTTTGTGCCCATAATAGGCTTCCAGATAAGGAAGTAGCCTACGAAGCAGCCGTAGAATGCCATATTCCATACATTTGCACCAAGTGCCATAAGGCCACCATCTGCAAAGAAAAGGCCCTGAATGGCAAGCACTACTATCATAGATAAAAAGCCTGCCCACGGTCCAAGCAAAGCACTCAGCAGGAAGCCACCACAGATGTGACCTGATGAGCCTGTGCCGGGAATAGTATAGTTAATCATCTGTGCTGAGAATACAAGAGCTGCCATAACTGCCATAACGGGAAGCTTGCTGTATTCCTTTACTGATGATTTTTCTTCTTTTCTGATTTTATAAATTGAGAGACCTGCTGCTACTGTTGAAGCACCGTACATTACGGTTGCAACTGAAGGAGCAAGCAGCGCATCTGCCATGTGCATAATTATTTCTCCTTTATGATATCCAAAACCTGAGCAAAGGTTAAATCATTTTCCTTTGCGATTTTTGCAATATCATCATATTCGTATTTTTCTTTTTTTACACCATAGCCCTCAGAGATTTTCTTCCTTACAGTGCCGTATGGAGTATTCACCTCTTCAGTTCTGCGGTCTAAAACGTAGCGTTCGTAAAGCTTTTTACGAATGCCGATAGTTGTGGTATGCTTAAAAATAAGCTCTGCCATTTTTTCTTCGTCCTGCTCATTGCACATTACAGTAAGCATTGTGGCAGGGCGGTTTTTCTTCATATAAATCGGCTGAGTATAAACATCCACAGCACCTGCTTCAAGCAGGGTATCCATAGCGTAACCTATTGCTTCTGCTGTCATATCATCTATATTACAGCAAAGCTCAACTACAAGCTTATTCATTCTGTTTCCCCCATATATATTCTTACGCAGTTAGGTCTGGGAAAATCCTTATTGCCCATACCATAGCCTGCCTTTATATTTTTTATCTCAGGCATATCACAGTAATCTGAAGCAAAGTAGGTAACAAGAGCCGCCCCCGTAGGAGTACAAAGCTCGCCTTTAATTTCATCACTGTATGATGGTACGCCCTCAAGTATATTGGCAGTAGCGGGTGCGGGTACAGGTAAAATACCATGTGCACACTTAACCATTCCGCTGCCTGTGTTTATTGGGGAAGCAATTATTCTTTCAGCACCGAGCTTATCCATAAGCCAGCAAACTGCCACAACATCAGCAACTGCATCCATTGTGCCAACCTCGTGAAAGTGAATATCAGTAACAGGAACTCCATGTACCTCACTTTCAGCCTTTGCTATTATGTTATAAACATTCAGTGCGTCCGACTTAACCTTATCGTTTACATTAAGCTCATTTATGATATGGCTTATATGGTGCATACCGCTGCCGTGATGATGCTCAGAGAGTACCTCTTCGCACTCCTCAACACCATTTATGGTTACGCTTATATGAGTACCTGTAACACCAAGCTTTTCGCTTTTTGTCATCTCATATTTTACTGCGGGTATACCAATAAGGTTAAGCTCATTTACTATTTTATGAGGGTTATTCATAAGCTCCACAAGTGCAGCTGTAAGCATATCCCCTGCGGCTCCCATACCGCAATCAATATAAATTGTTTTCATCCTTTGCTCTCCATGTGATTTATCATACTTGCCATATAGCCTGCACCAAAGCCGTTATCAATATTAACTACACTTACACCGCTTGCGCAGGAGTTAAGCATAGATAACAAAGCTGAAAGACCTTCAAATGCGGCACCATAGCCTACGCTTGTAGGCACAGCAATTACAGGGCAATCTGCAAGACCGCCTATAACACTGGCAAGTGCGCCCTCCATACCTGCAATGGCAATAATTACACTAGCTCCCATAATATCATCAAGATGGGAAAGAGTACGGTGAAGCCCTGCAACGCCTACATCATAAAGGCGTACAACCTCATTCTTATGCACCTCAGCGGTAACTGCAGCCTCCTCAGCAACGGGTATATCAGAAGTGCCGCCTGTGGCTACTACTATTTTACCTATGCCGTCGGGAGCGGGTATTTCACCAACAATGCCAATGCGAGCCTCTTTACGATAATCAAGGCTGATTTTTTCGTTTACGATTTTTGCGCTTTCTTCTGAAAGGCGGGTAATGAGGATGGTAGCTGCGCCATTATCTTTAAGGGAATTGGCAATAGCTATAATCTGCTCAGGGGTTTTACCTGCACCATAGATTACCTCCGGTGCCCCCTGAAGCTTTGTGCGGTGATGGTCAACCTTGGCAAAGCCTAAGTCCTCAAAGGGTTCTTTTTTGATGATAAGCATTGCTTCATCAATAGTCATTTCACCTGACTGTACCTTTGTGAGTACCTCTTTTAATTCGGTTTTCATCTTTGCACCTCCTCATCTAAAATCACATAGCTGTAATACTTTGAAAACTCAGTTTTAATCTCTTCCATTTTTTCAAGAGCTTTACTGTAATCATTCAGCTTAACCTGAATTTTTGCAGTATCCCCCACCATACGCACTCTGAAATCTGTAAAACCAAGGGAGAAAAGGTAATTCTCTGCCTTTTCGGTTTTAATCAGCTTTTCAGCGGTGATTGTTTCACCTGTTTTAATGCGGGTAGCAAGGCAGGCGTAAGCAGGCTTATCGTGAGTAAAAAGACCTGCCTCAAGTGAGAGCGACCTTATCTGCTGTTTTGTAAGGTTACACTCACGCAATGGAGATTTTACCTCTAGCTCCTGCAGTGCCTTAAAGCCTGGTCTGTCGTTTATGTCGTCACTTGCATTTGTACCGTCAAGTATTATTTCATAGCCATCTGCTCCGGCACTTTGCAGAATGGTGCTGAAAATAAGATTTTTACAGTAATAGCATCTGTTTGCGGGGTTTGAACAAATCTCTGCTGATGAGAGTACATCTGCCTTAATTATTTTTAGCTCTGCCCCTATTTCCTTTGCAAATCTTACTGCGTCATCCAGCTCAAACTGTGGCTGAAACTGTGATTTAACATAGTAGGCTGTGACCTTCTCTGCATGCTGAACAGCTTTATAAAGTAAAAATGCACTGTCAACACCACCTGAGAAAGCAATAGCTACCTTTGGATTAGCGGTAAAAAAATCTTTAAGGGTCATACTCTCACCTCCCTGAAACAAAAAAGACGCACAAATCCCTGTAGGATTTGTACGCCTTCGTGACATACATAATAAATGGTTAAAAAGAATTAAAACTTAAAGCTTCGGCTTTATAAAGATTTCTTCGTGAAATCAGCCTCTATAATATATCATATAAATTAAAATAATACAAGCCGATTTTGAAATCATTCGGGTACATTGAGCCTTGCTTTGTCACTTTTATAATCAGTGCTGCTCCTTCATAAGCTGAAGGTACTCTTCATAACCAATTTTACGGTCAAAGTGATGTCCTGTGGTAATATCAATAATTCTGTCTGCAACAGTCTCTACAAACTGATGGTCGTGAGATGTGAAAAGTATGGTCTGTGGGTACTTGATAATGCCCTCGTTAAGTGAGGCAATGCTTTCAAGGTCAAGGTGGTTTGTAGGCTCATCAAAAATAAGCACATTAGCACCTGAGAGCATCATTTTGCAAAGCATACATCTAACTCGCTCACCACCTGAGAGCACCTTTGCCTGCTTTAATGCATCATCACCTGAGAACATCATACGGCCAAGCCAGCCTCTTACATCTGTTTCAAATATAAGATTTGAGTAGTTGCGGAGCCAGTCAATAAGGTTATCCTCTACACCGTCAAAATACTCGGAGTTATCTGATGGGAAGTAATCCTGACTTGTGGTAACGCCCCACTTGATTTCACCCTCATCAGGCTCCATTTCACCTGCAAGAATTTTGAAAAGTGTGGTTTTTGCAACTGCGTCTGTGCCTACAAAAGCAACCTTTTCGCAGGGGTTAATGGTGAATGAAACGCCATCAAGCACCTTACGGTCACCAACGGTTTTGCTCAGGTTTGTAACTGTAAGTACATCCTTGCCTACCTCTCTGTCGGGCTTAAAGTCAACGTATGGGAAGCGGCGTGATGATACGGGCATATCGCTTAAATCAAGGCTTTCAAGCAGCTTTCTTCTGCTGGTAGCCTGACGGGATTTTGATTTATTTGCAGAGAAGCGGGCAATGAAGGCTTTAAGCTCTTCAGCCTTTGCCTCATCCTTTTTATTCTGCTCCTTTAACTGCTTCTGACGAATCTGAGTGTACTCATACCAGAAGTCATAGTTACCTGTGTAAAGCTCCATTTTACCAAAGTCAATATCCACAATGTGGGTACAAACTGTATTAAGGAAATGACGGTCATGGCTTACTACAAGCACTGTAGACTGAAGCTCAAGAAGGAAATCCTCAAGCCATTCAATAGCATCGGTATCAAGGTGGTTTGTAGGCTCGTCCATAAGCAGAATATCAGGGTTACCAAAAAGTGCCTGTGCAAGAAGCACCTTAACCTTCATATCGTTGCTCAGCTCATTCATCATAAGCTCATGAAACTCGTTTGTAACACCAAGACCATTAAGTAAAATCTCAGCATCGCTCTCGGCACTCCAGCCGTCCATTTCAAGAAACTCTTCCTCAAGCTCGCTTAAACGAAGACCCTCTTCCTCAGTGAAATCCTCTTTTGCATAGAGCACTTCTTTTTCATCCATAATCTCTACGAGGCGCTTGTTGCCCATAAGCACTGTACGGATTACGGGGTATTCGTCAAAAGCGAAGTGATCCTGACGGAGTACAGAAATACGCTCACCAGGAGTGATGGCTATATTGCCGTGAGTAGGCTCAATTTCGCCTGAAAGTATTTTAAGAAAGGTAGATTTACCTGCACCATTAGCACCGATAATGCCATAGCAGTTACCTCTTGAAAATGTAATATCAGCATGCTTAAAAAGTGGCTTGCCTGAGTAGGAAAGCTCTACATCAATTGCTGCAATCATATTGTTTCTCCCTATTAAAATTTATTCGCCCTATAATATCATAATATTTGTGGTTTTTTCAAGTAACATATTAACCATATTGTTTTTTCCCGTTTGACATTTTATTGGCACTTACTATATAATATGGGTGATAAAAATTAAGGGGTTGATATTATCAAAAGCAAAATGAGAAAAGCCATACCTGCCCTTGTGATTTGTATAGTGCTAATCTGCCTTACTCTCACAGGCTGTGGTAAAAATGAAAACAAGATTAAAATCGGTACCGGCAGCACCGGTGGTAACTACTTTAATTACGGCACTAACCTTGCAAAGGCAGTAGATGAAGAAACCGACTACACCATGCAGGTTAAAACAACTGCAGGCTCTGCCGCTAACCTTAGACTTCTCAGCGAAGGCTATGTGGATATGGCACTTGTGCAGAGTGATACCATGGCAGCAGCTATTGACGGCAAAGGCGTTTTTGCAGATGGCAAGCTTTCAGGCTTCCATTCAGTTAAAGGTCTTTACGATGAAAGCGTGCAGATAATTGTTGCAAAGGATTCAGCAATTATAGATATTACCGACCTTAAGGGTAAAAAGGTTTCACTTGGTGAAAAGGATTCAGGTGTTTTACAGAATGCCCTTGATGTGCTTGATGCCTGCGGTATATCTTCAGATAAAATTACTGCTGAATATCTTTCATTCAGTGACTCATCTGAGGCACTTGCAAAGGGTGATATTGACGCCTTCTTTGTAACTGCAAGTGCGCCTACAACAGCAGTTGTTTCCCTTGCTGACGAAGCAGATATAAGAGTAATTTCACTTACTAAAGAAACTGCAACAAGGCTTATAAGCGAAAACAGTGCCTACTCAGAAAATGTTATACCTGCAGGCACTTATAAAAATCAGACTGAAGATATTTACACAGTAGGCGTTACCGCTGTGCTTGTTGCTTCAGACGAATTAAGCCCCGATGCAGAGGCAGCAGTGCTTAAAATACTTGAAAAGCAGAATAAGGAGCTTCAGGATATCAGCTTCGGCGTAGTAAGTGAAGAAGCTGACGATGGCAAGCTTAATATATCCTTTGATATGTATATGACCCTTGGCCTTTCTGTGCTTGTGCTTTATGTTGGTGCATTCCTTCGCAAAAAGATTAAATTCCTTGAGGTATTCTGCATTCCCGCTCCCGTTATAGGTGGTCTTATTTTTGCAGTGCTTGCAACCATACTTCACGCAACAGGCGCTGTGGATATTACTTATGACGAAACCCTTAAATCAATATGTATGATTATCTTCTTCACCTCAGTTGGCTTCCAGGCTAACCTTAAGGTGCTTAAGAGTGGCGGTATAAGCCTTGTAATTTTCTTAATAAGTGTATTTGCACTTATTGTATGCCAGAATGGTATTGCTCTTGGCCTTTCAAAATTACTTAAAATTGACCCACTTATCGCTCTTTGTACCGGCTCAATCCCCATGGTTGGCGGTCACGGTACAGCAGGTGCATTCGGTCAGGTGCTTGAGGATTTAGGTCTTGAGCAGGCAACCACACTTTGTACTGCGGCAGCAACCTTCGGCCTTATTATGGGCTCACTTATGGGTGGTCCCGTTGGCAGAAGACTTATAACTAAGCACGATTTACTTAAAACAGCAGTTAAAGAGGATGCAACTGTACTTGTAGAGGAAGAAAAGAAGCACTCACGTAGTGTAAGCAAGTACGCACCCGCTGCATATCAGATTGCCATTGCAATGGGTATAGGCACAATCCTCTCAAACCTTTTAAGCAAAACAGGTATGACCTTCCCTGCTTACATTGGTGCAATGATTATTGCAGCTATTATGCGTAATGCAGGCGAATACAGTGGTAAAATTACCATACACATGGGCGAAATCAACGATATAGGCGGTATCTGCCTTTCACTCTTCCTTGGTATAGCAATGGTTACACTCAAGCTGTGGCAGCTTGCAGACCTTGCATTGCCCCTTATCATATTACTTGTGGCACAGACCCTGTTTATGTTCCTTTTCTCATACTTTGTTGTTTACAACATTATGGGCAGAAACTACGATGCAGCTGTGCTCTCAGCAGGTACATGCGGCTTCGGTATGGGTGCAACACCAAATGCTATGGCTAACATGCAGGCAATTACAGATAAGTTTGCTCCCTCAGTTAAGGCATACATCCTTGTACCTATTGTAGGCAGTATGTTTGCCGACTTTATAAACAGCCTTACAATCACATTCTTTATTAACCTGTTATAAGAGGTGCTCACTATGGAAGATAAGAAAGAAAATGCAATTCATATTGTTACTGAAAATGTAGCAATTCCCGAAATCAGATTTGATGAAGACCTGCCCGAGAATGATGAAAAAGAAGAATCAGGCGGCATTGACTTTGATGTAGCAATCCCCGAGATTCATATCAAAACAGAATAATTACAAAGCACGGATGAGCCTTTCATCCGTGCTGTTTTTTGCCATAATGCAATAATATTTATATACTTGTAAATCAGGTAAATGAGTGATAAAATAGTAAAGTAAATTATAAATGATAGGAGTAATTTCTTATGCTTGAAAATCCTGCATTCAACGAAAATAACGAAAAAATTCTTTGCGAAATGGGTAAAATTCATCCCACTATGCTTATGAATATCAAGGTTAAGCGCCTTAAAGAGGGCGAAAGCTATGACCTTATGGACGATAAGAATGAAACTGCTTTTCTTCTGCTTAAGGGTCAGGTAAGCTTTGACTACTGTGGTGAAAGCGTTACTACCGCTTACAGAGAAAGCCCCTTTGTTAAAACACCCTACGCACTTCATGTTTGCAAGAGCACAAAGGTAACCGTAAAGGCAGAGAAGGACAGCGAAATTATTATTCAGCAGACCGATAACGACCGCACCTTTGATGCAGTTTATTATACCCCTGAGAAGTGCTTATATCAGGAATTTGGTCAGAAGCAGTGGGGCGGCACAGGTCAGCGCACCTGCGCTACTATGTTTGACCTTTCAAACGCTCCCTACTCAAACATGGTGCTTGGTGAGGTTTTCCACAATCCCGGCAAATGGTCAAGCTATCCTCCTCATTACCATCCACAGCCTGAGGTTTATTACTATCAGTTTGATTATCCACAGGGCTTCGGTGCAGCTTTTATGGGTGACGATGTACAGAAATCCACAGACGGCTCCTTCCTTTGCGTTGAGCCTAACAACGCTCATCAGCAGGTATGCGCTCCCGGCTACACAATGTACTATGTATGGATGATTCGCCACATTGATGGTGACCCATGGGATAAGACAAGAATTTATGAAACAGAGCACGAATGGCTCGCTAACGCTGACTGATAAAAAATCCGCCCTTTTTTGAGGGCGGATTTCTGCATTTATATTATTTTGCGCTTTCTTTTGCTCTTCGCTCTTCTTTTACCTTTGCCCATATAGCATCATACTGCTTCAGCATATCCTGACACTTATTTTCCATAAGATAGTAATGCTTTACATAGGGTATAAGCAGCACCATAAGCAAAAATTCAAGTATTAAAAGGGGCATAAAATCTGTAATAATAAATGTAAATACTGTGCCTACTGCAAAGAAAGCAAAGGCAAGCATTACAAACATGTGCACTATTCTTTCGTGCTGAAACCATTCAAGCTGATGAATATGCTCCTCAAGTAATTCCTCCCAGTTATCTACGGGAGTTTCTCCGCTTATGCACTTATCTATTCTTTTTGTGTAGGCAATAATTCGTTTCTTCATTTTATCTCTCTCACTTTCAGCATTTTCTTTTGCCTGTAATTTCATTTACTGTCAATTTATAAACTACGGTGCGGTTCACCGCTGCCTTACTAAATACAAAGCCTTCCCTATGGTAATGATTACAAATAAGCTGAAGGGCGTCGACTTTCTCATCATAGTCCTCTATAAATGTAATAAAGCCATCGCCTATAACACTTTCATACATCATTGTACAGTATCCTCTTGAGGCGTCAGTCTTAAGGCTGTGCTTCTGGTCCATTTCAAAGCTTGCTCTGTTATCTTTGTGCATTAAATCAAGCTTCATACCCTCTGTGGCGGAGTGAAAATAAAGCTCTATCTTACTGCCATCCCATCTGTAACCGTAATTCAATGGTACAATATATGGGAAGCCCTCATTATTGATTGCTAATCTTAAGGTATCACATTCATCTATTATGCTTATTACCTCGTTTATATCTTTTATTTCTCTGTCATTTCTTCTCACGCCATCACCTCTTTCAATGTGATTATATCACTCATGATGTGACACTTCAATATGAATTGATATGTGTACAGTTTATAAATTTTATGCTATTATTATTGAAATAATAAGTGTAAATATTTTATATTATAGACAGTAATTAAAATGAAGGTGAAGGCTATGACATCACAGGAAAAACTTGTAAATGTTAAAAACGAAATAAGAAAAGTAATTATAGGTAAAGACGAGGTTATAGAGAGTGTGCTTATGGCAATTCTCTCAGGGGGTCACGTGCTGCTTGAGGATATACCCGGTGTTGGTAAAACCACACTTGCGGTTGCCTTCTCAAAAACTCTTTCATTAGGCTACAAGAGAATGCAGTTTACACCCGATACTCTGCCATCTGACGTAACAGGCTTTTCAATGTACAATAAGGATACAGGTGATTTTGAGTACAGAGATGGTGCAGTAATGTGTAACCTTTTCCTTGCTGATGAAATTAACCGTACATCCCCTAAAACTCAGTCTGCACTGCTTGAGGTTATGGAGGAGGGCAAGGTTACAGTAGATGGTGTTACCCATGCTTTACCATCACCCTTCTTTGTAATTGCCACACAGAATCCACTTGGCTCTGCAGGCACACAGAAGTTACCTGAATCTCAGCTTGACAGATTTATGGTACGCCTTACAATGGGCTACCCTGACCCGAAGAGTGAATCACTTATTCTTAAAGACGAAAACCGCAACCTGATGGATACCCTGAAGGCAATAGTAAATCTTGACGAAATAAATGAAATGCAGGCTGAAATTGGCAATATGCACGTTGAGGATTGTATATTTGACTATATTGCCCAGCTTGCCCTTGCCTCAAGAAACAGCGAATGGCTGCGCACAGGTATAAGCCCCCGTGGTGCAAAGGCTATACTCCGTATGGCAAGAAGCCACGCATTTATAGAGGGCAGAAGCTATGTAGTGCCTGAGGATGTAATTAAGGTTATGCCCCTTACAAGCTGTCACAGAGTTGCTTTAAGTGCAAAATCCAAAGCAGCAGGCAAAACCGAAGAGGAAGTAATAAAAGAAATAATGGGCACAGTACCAATGCCTACAATAAAATAAATCTAACTTAAATTTTATGAAGGGAGGAATAATATGCTGAGAAACAGAATAGGCTATTTTAATATGCTTGTGGCAATGATAGTTTTATTTATATTTTACCATAACTTTTTCTTTTGCTTTGCCCTTATTCTTATAGCATTACTCCCCTTCATAAGCTACTTTTTATCAAAGCGGGTATGGCAGCAGCTTCAGGTTAAAGCCGAAATACCCCTTATGTACATTGGTACAGGTAATGATGTGAATATTAAATTCACAGTAAAAAATGATAAATACCCCATGCCCGGTGTAAGGCTTGAATACACTGTGGATAACGGATTTTACCCTAATGAAGAAATACAGGAGATGTCCCTGCCCCTTCGCAAAGGCACTCACAGCTATGATTGGTCAATTAAATCTGTATATGCAGGCAGAATAAGGCTTACAGGTAAGACCATAAAAATGCAGGATTTTCTTGGCCTTTATGTCTTTACTAAAGAATGGGATTGCGAAGCGGCAATCTCTGCAATTCCGCCTGAATCCGATATTATTATGGATATAATTGAGGAAGCACTAACTAACGGTAACGAGCAAGATAACGACAGCGGTAATGCTGTGGAGGACGTAACACAGATTAAAGAATTTCGTGAGTACATCCCTGGTGACCGCCTGCAAAGAGTAAACTGGAAGATAAGTGCAAAGCACGATAACCTTTTTGTTAAAGTGTTTGAGATGGAATATAACCGCACATTAACATTACTTGTGGAGCTTTACAGAGACAGCGACAGTATAGGCTTCCTTGATGAGGTTATAACCGCATTTTACTCTGCCGCCCTTAAAATGATAGACCTTGAAATGAGGTTTAATGTGCAGTGGTATGATGTGGAAAGCGGCAGGTTTGTAACCGAAATTGTGGAAGAGCCTGACGGGCTTATGGATGCAATACAACAAATGTATATGGCATCAAGCTATACTGAATACCACGCTTATGAAAAATATAAAGAGGCTCCCCATAAGCCTAATGATATGACCGTTTATTTTACATCCCCTAATTTTGGCGGATATGATGATAGCCGCAGAATCGGCACCTACAAGGAGCGTGTAGCAATTATATGCCTCTGACAAAAAGAGGAAAACTGAAAAAAGAGAAAAAGCTGAATGACTACAGAGAGAATCTGAGCAAGGAAACAGGCATCTATTTTTCACCTGAGCTTACTACTGAAGAAAAAGATGCTTTCCCGTTTCTTAAGTACTTTATAAATGCTCTTATTCTTTTTGGTGCAGTCTTCGGCTCTCTTGACTGCATCGTTAGTGCCTTTCAAATTGAGGTAACAGTCATACCCCTTATGATAGTCTGCGGTGTTTTAGCCCTTATTTTATCCTTTATGTATGTAAGTAAAAGGGCAAAAATACTGACCTACCTTGGATTATTTGTTTTGATAGTTTTTTCCATCACAACCTTCTTTGTTGTGCTTAACTCTGGCATAAGCGCCCTGAGAAACCACATTATGAGCTATATTAACGAGCACTCAGGCTTGCCGTTTTTGAGGGAATATACTATCTATTATGATGACGAATATATTGCCATGTCACTTGCCCTTTGCGTATTGGCTGTGGCAATTATGATACTGCTTAACATTGTAGTAAGTGAAAAAATGAGCTTCAGAGGTATATTCTATCTTACATTCCCCTTTGCACAGTGTGGTATGTACTTCGGCTACAGTGTTTCTAAATTTGCAATGATTTGCGTTATAACAAGCTGGTTGCTTGTGGCAGTAGTTGAGTTTTCAAACAGCTACAATGGTCTTACACGCACAATGATTGCCTCATCATCAGTAAAGAAACACAGGCACAGCTACGGCTTTATAACCGACTCGCAGAACGTTTCAAAAATTGCACTTGTATGGCTGGTGGTTTTATTCCTAATATCTGCCATCACATTTACAATTTTACCTACTGACAGCTTTGAGGTTAATCTGCCTACAAATAAAATTAAAGACCGCACCGAGCGTGTAGTTAAAAACTACCTTGCCTATGGCTTAAGCTCCATGTGGAGTATGGATAAAACTGCAAGTGAGCCCGGCTCCCTTTCAAACGTATCTGAAATTGCCTTTGACGGCAGAACAGACCTTGAGGTTACCCTTGTAAACTACAGGCAGGACAGAATATATATAAGAAGCTATGTTGGCTATAACTACGATGGCAACAAGCTGCAATGGGTAAACCCTGAGGGCGTAAATTCAGCAGAGAAGCAATATAAATTAACTCCCGACCTGCTTAAATATGACTATGAGCATAATCAGCTTGTATCAAAAAGCTGGCATAGAATTGATATAGAGGTTAAAGATATTGACTTAGCTGAAAAGCCTATTTACATTCCATATTATTCTTATCCGCAAGGTGATAATACTGAATACATAACCTCAGGCGAGGTTAAAAATAAAGAAGTTATTTATAAGCCTGAGGCTGTAAGCTATGATGTATATACCCTTGACGTGAAGCAGGAGGATTACTCACAGCTTATAGACAGTATTGATGATGAAGCCCTGAAGGCAGAATACACAGAAACCCTTGAGGCAATTAAAAAAGACGCTTATGAGAATGCCCTTGAGGTGCCTGAAAATAATATTAAAGCCATTGAGAATTTCTGCACTACTTATAACATAAAGGCTACTGATGAAGACGTTATAGGCGAAGTAATCTCCGCCCTTGAAAATAACTTTGAATACACCTTAAGACCTGGCAAGGTCCCCTATGGTGAGGACTATGTAAACTATTTCCTTAATGCTAACCT
>JAKSQR010000021.1 GCA_024404065.1 Clostridia bacterium
ATTTACAAGCCTTTCGGCAATTGTTGTGGTGCCTATATCTATGGCAAGGTAAAGCTCATCCCCTGCCCTTACAAAATTTTCGGTGTAGTCATCGGTGCTTGCAAGCTTGTCATCCTCCTGCGCATATACCACAAGCCCCTCTGTAGGCTTCAATGCACAGGCAAGTCGCACACCGCTGATTATTTCGTGGTCGCTCAGGTGTGCTCTGTCAAGCTTTGATATGCGGGTGCCTGGCTTACATCTTACCTTACATTTACCGCATATACCTTTGCCTGAGCAATTTGCATTCACAAAGAAACCCTCTGTCCTTAAAACAGAAAGCAGATAATCATCTGTACTGCAGGTAACATTTCTTACGCTGTCCCCGCTTATTACAGTTATGTTTACGGATTTCTTCTCTGACATAGTACCACCTTAGTAAAAAAAGGTGTATTCAGTGAATACACCTTTTCATTAGTTGTTTATCTGATTATTTCTCAGCCTGCTTGGAGTACTTCTTGAGGTAGATAACTCTCATAAGAAGAGCTTCAATAGGATTGATGGGCTTTGCAGCATCATAAACGTTAGTTGCAAGCTGTGCAAGTGAAGCCTTGCTCATAATCATGCTAACTGCTTCTGCATCGCTCTTAACACCGCCGCAGCAAAGAGCGCCTCTGTCCTTAAGAAGAACAGCATTCTTGCCCTTAATCTTCTTACCGCAGTCTGCTTCGTTCTTAGCTACCTTAACCTTTGTACCGCAAAGCTGTGCAAAGTCATCAAGGAGAGGTCTCATATTCTTACCGATTGTAGAAACAGCAACTGTTTCAGTATCAGAATTGTGAACGATGTAGTTAAACTTAGGCTGTGAGAGGTAAATTGCTCTGTGAGCAGCAGCTGTGCCGTAGATGTTTGAATCGCAAGCGCCTGTTGCAAGGTCAATATTCATCTCTTCGCCGTTTGCGCAGTTTGTAAGCTTGATGTTGCCTGCTTCTCTGTCACATTCACTGTCATAAAGAGCTGACTTATCAACGCTGAGGTTACCGCTTTCGCCTGTAACCTTGCTTACTACAAGCTCGCAGAAAGCATCAAGAGTATCTACTGCTACGCCATACTTCTCCTTAGCGCCTGCAAGAAGATATTCTTCACTTGTCTTTTCAAGCATGCTTGCTACTTCAAAAGCTTCCTCTGCATCCTTACCATAGCAAAGTGCGCCGTGGTGAGCCATAACAGTTGCCTTTGATGTTGAAGCGTGAAGAGCTGCTGTAACGCCCTTTCTGAGCTTGCCTGTGCCGGGAAGACCATAAGCTGCAAGAAGAATGTTGCTGCCGATAACCTTCTCTGCTTCGCCTGCAAGTACATCAATACCCTTCTTAAGTACGCTTACTGATGAAGCAACCTTCTGATGGGTGTGGATTACGAAATTAGCATCAGTATACTTTTTGTAAACCTCTGCGTGAATACCTTTTTCGCTGGAGGGCTTAACATCGCCTTCCCATGCAAGGTCCTCAATAGCAACCTCTACGATATCATCGGGAGTAAGACCGATGTAGGGCTTACCTGAGGGAGTAATAACAAATGTTTTATCGTCAACACGGGCACTGATGTTACCCCATGTTCTTGCGATAAGGCCTTCTTCAACAAGCTTTTCGCCTGCTGCGATAACTATATTTTTTGCTTCTAAAATATCCATAGCTAAGTTCCTTTCTGAGATTTATTATCCAATTTATTATAGATTATATAATTTTAATTTTCAAGACCTAATTTTCTGGCCATTTCACTGCTCTTTAATTCAAGCATTTTTGAAACGCCTTCCTCCTGCATTGTAACGCCGTAAAGCACATCTGCCTCATCCATTGTACCACGTCTGTGAGTGATAAGAATGAACTGAGTGTTATTTGTCATATTGCGTACATACCTTGCATAACGGGAAACGTTAACATCATCAAGTGCAGCCTCAACCTCATCAAAAATACAGAAGGGTGCGGGAGTAATCTTGAGTATTGCAAAAAGAAGCGCAATAGCTGCAAGACCCTTTTCACCACCTGAAAGCAGGTCAATATTCTGAACATTTTTGCCTGGTGGCTGAACCTTGATATTGATGTTACATTCAAGTACATCAGTTGGGTCATCAAGCACAAGCTCTGCCCTACCGCCATCAAACAGGTCTTTGAAGGTTTCGCCGAAGGTAACGTTGATACGGCGGAACTGCTCCCTGAACTTCTCAGCCATTTTGCCTGTAAGCTCATCAATCAGCTTTTCAAGCTCCTGCTTTGATTTCTCAACATCAGTGAGCTGACCATTCATATACTCGTATCTTTCGCTGACCTCTTTATACTCTTCAACAGCGCCTACGTTAACATTGCCGAGACCTCTGATTTTGCCCTTGATTTCCTGAAGGGTACGCTGTGCCTTGCCTATATCCTCGGGCACCTCGCCAACCTCCTGAGCCTCACTGTAGGTGAGCTGATACTCATCGTAAAGCTTGTTTTTAGTGGTTTCAAGCTCACGCTCAAGGTTATCTCTGCGCTCGCCTAACCTTGCAAGCTCACCGCCTAATTTTTCACGCTCTGCGCTCATTTCACGCTCCTGTACACGGAGCTTTGCGCTGTCACCTGAGTTATCATCACGCTGCTTTACAAGGTCGCTTATCTTATTGTCTGTTTCCTTTGCACCGTCTCTTAAAGCCTGTGCATTTGCCTTAAGGTCAACAACCTCTTTTGCAAGCACCTCATTTTCAAAGGTGATTCTTGCAATTTCCTCATTCAGCTTATTGCCTCTTGAGGCAAGGGCTTCCTTACGGATGCGGGCAGCCTTGATAATATCCTTATGTGCCTCAATTTCTTTATTGAGGGTAACAATTTTAATATTAAGGTCGCTCTGGATATCAGCAGATTTTTCCTTGAGCTCTTCAATGGATTCTCTCTGCTGGTCAAGAGAAATAAGCTCATCATTAAGCTTATCAATCTTTGAGTTGATAACTGCAATGGATTTATCTGCAGTTTTCTCGGTTTCTTCACACTCTTTAATACGGAGTGTGGATTTTTCCTTCTCTGCCATAAGGTCATCAATATGACCCTTTGCGGAAGCATATCTGTCCTCAATAACCTGAAGGTCACTTTCGGCTCTGATAATTTTTTCATCAACCTTGATGATTTCTGCCTCGCTTGCATCAAGCTCTGCCTGAGCGGTATTGATTTCGCCTGCTACGGTGTCATAAGCCTTCTGCTTTTCGGCAAGTGTCTTTTCAAGAGCGGCTACTTTTTCTTTTAGCTCTTCAATCTCGTTTACACGGCTGAGAAGGCCTGCGCCTGAGCCTCTTGAGCCACCTGTCATTGAGCCGCCTGCATTAAGCACCTGACCATCAAGAGTAACTATCTCAAAACGGTAGGAATAGCTCTTTGCCATGGCAATGGCATCATCAATGGTTTCCACAACAGCAATTCTGCCAAGCAGAGATTTAATAATCTCTCTGTACTTTTTATCGCACTCAACAAGCTCGCAGGCCATGTTGATGTAGCCCTCGTGCTTTTCAAGCCCTTTTTCAGTAAATGGTTTTGCTGTTACGGTGGTGATGGGTAAAAATGTTGCTCTGCCTGCTCTGTTATCCTTAAGATAAGCAATAGCCTTCTTTGCTACATTCTCATCATCAGTAATAATATTCTGAACCTTATTGCCTAAAGCTGTTTCAACTGCGGTGGCATACTCAGCCTTTGTGGTAATAAGCTGTGAAACTGTGCCATGAATACCCTTCATTGCACCACGGTTAGATTCTTTGATAATCTTCTGAACTGAACCTGCATAGCCATCAAGGTTCTTTTCAAGGTCATCAAGCATCTTGATGCGGGCATTCTTCTGATATATGTTAAGGTTAAGGTCCTCAACCTCCTTGCGGAGCTTTTCAGCCTTGCCCTCACGGGTTTCAATTATAAGTCTGTAACCATCGCAGGCATTTTCATTCTCCTGCTTTTCGTCCTTAAGGTGGCGGATGTTTTTCTCTGCCTCACCCTTTTCCTCCTCAAGGGTATCAAGAATGCTGCCACGGGTTTCAATAACATCATCAATAGTAGCAATTCTTGTTTTAAGCTCCTCTGCAGTTGAGAGTGCGGAGGATTTCTCTACTCTTAAGTCACTCAGCTCCATTGTGGCGGCAGTCAGCTTTTCGTTTACTTCCCTTGCCTTTTCGGAATTCTGACCATTCTGACCTAAAAGAGTGTTAAGATTGGTAAGCTCTGTTTCAAGCTCTGCTCTGCGGGCTTTGATTTCCTCTTCCTTCTGAGCAATAGCCTCATTTGCTTTTTCAATCTCTTCATCTATTTCAGCAGCGGATTCCTCGTCACTGCCCATATCTGCATTGAGCCTTTCAATAGTGGTTTTGTTATGCTCAATGGTGTTATTTTTAACTGCGATATTACCATCTATTACAGCAGCCTGCTCTTCAGACTCTGAAATAAACTTTGTAAGCCTTTCAATCTCAAGAGTTAAATCCTGACTCTGCTGAAGTGCAGCCTCAATCTCGGTTTCAATTTCATTAAGCTTCTTTTCAGCATCACTATACTGCTGTGATGCGATGGAGAGCTTAACCTCCTGCTCACGAAGTCCGTTAGATGCCTTCTCAATGGTATGCAGCCATAAGCCGATTTCAAGGGTCTTTTTCTCATCAGAAAGGGCTAAGAATTTAATAGCCTTTTCACTCTGAATCTTTAATGGACCTATTCTTGACTCAAGCTCTGCAAGAATATCCCTGAGCCTTACAAGGTTTTCCTCTGCCTGGTCAAGCCTTCTGTTGGCATCCGCCCTTCTGTAACGGAAGTGGGAAATACCTGCAGCCTCCTCAAGCATATCACGACGCTGGCTGGATTTAGCTGAAACAAGGTCTGCAATTTTACCCTGGCTTACCATGGAGTAACCATCTCTGCCAAGGCCGGTATCCATAAACATCTCATGGATATCTCTGAGCCTGCATTCCTCACCATTTATTTTGTATTCACTTTCGCCTGAACGGTAATAGCGTCTTGTAACAGCAACCTCATCCACATCACGGGGAAGTGAGCGGTCCTTATTATCAAGACGGAGTGTTACCTCTGCATAGCCCAATGCTTTTCTGCGGCTTGTACCGCCGAAAATAACATCCTCCATACGGGAGCCACGAAGTGCTTTGGTGGATTGCTCACCAAGAACCCATCTTACAGCATCGGAGATATTACTCTTACCTGAGCCATTGGGTCCTACAACACCTGTTATGCCTTTGCCCAGCTCAAGAGTAACCTTGTCCGGGAAGGATTTGAAGCCCTGCATATCAATTGATTTAAGTATCATAGCTTACCTTACCTTGACTTCATATTTATCTATACTTTCATCCTGAAGGATTTTAACTATATTATAGCCCTGCTCCTTCAGGTAAATTAAATTCTGCTTTTTCTGACCTGACATCTGTGAAACCTTGCCCCTGCCTACTGTAAGAGTGTAATCACCCTGCGGCAGGTTTTTAAGCCTTTCATAAGCCACATCCCTGTAAATGCGACCCTCACAAAGCTCTCTGAGTGCGGGGTGAAATGCCCCGCCGGTCATACTCTCTGAAACGTCACCGCCTGAGTGAAGACCTACTCTGATAACCTTAATGCCTGCCTTTTCAAACATAAGCATAAGCTTAGCACAAAGGGGTACAGTTTCCTCTACACCCTTAGGTGTAAATTCGCCCTTTTCCATAAGCTCATTAAGCTTAGTATTCTTTATAACAACTGTAGGATAAATCCTGACAGTTGCAGGCTTAAGGGATATTATTTTGCGGGCTGTTTCAAGGCTGTCTTCATCCTCTGAGCCGTAAAGACCCGTCATCATCTGAAGACCAAGCTCAAAGCCATAGTCAGTTATCATTCTGCAGGCATCCTCTACCTGCTTTGCGGTGTGACCTCTTTCGTTAAGACGAAGCACATTATCATCAAGGCTTTGTGCTCCAAGCTCAATAGCGGTTACACCATATTTTTTAAGGATAGTACAAATCTCGTCGCTTATGCCATCTGGTCTTGTGGAAATTCTGATGCCCTTAAACAGACCCTTTTCCACGTAGGTATATGCCGCTTCAAGCAGCGACAGCATATAGTCCCTCTCCACCATAGTGAAGCTGCCACCAAAAAATGCGATTTCACCATTTGAGGCGGTTTCTCCATCAAGGGATTCAAGGGCGGTTTTGCAGGCGGAGTGTACCTCCTGCGGGGTTGCCGTATGCTGCTGACCTGTAATACTGCGCTGATTACAGAAGGTGCAGGTGTGAGGGCATCCCCTGTGCACTACAAACAGTGCCACATTTATGTGTTTCATTTAACAATTCCCATAAGCTTAAGTGCTTCCTTAGCGGCGGTCTGCTCGGCAATCTTTTTGCTCTTGCCCTCGCCCTTGCCTATAACATTGCTGTTAAGGTGTACCTCAACGGTAAATTTCTTCTGATGAGCAGGACCTTCCTCACCTACAAGCACATACTCAACGTGCTCCTCACGGTTACGCTGAATAACCTCCTGCAGGATTGTTTTATAATCCTTGCTGTCATCAAGAAAATCATGGCGGGCTACAAAACGAAGGGCAATTTTCTTTGCCTCCTCAAGGCCACCATCAAGGTAAACTGCTGCAAGCACTGCCTCAAAAGCATCTGCAAGCATAGAGGGCTTCTCTCTGCCGCCCATACGCTCCTCGCCCTTACCAAGGCGGAGGGCTGAGCCTATATCCAGCTCCTTTGCAAATACACAAAGGGCTGCCTCGCATACACGAGAGGCTCTGTGCTTTGTAAGCTCACCTTCAGGTAAATCGTAATTTGTGTAAAGATATGTTGCGGAAACGAAGCCTAAAACTGCATCACCCAGAAACTCCAGCCTCTCATTGCAGATTGTATTTTTTTCATTTGCATAAGATGAATGGGTAAGGGCTGTTTCAAGAAGGGATATATCCTTAAATCTGTATCCCAGCTTTTCCTGCAAGGCCTCATAACTTTCGTTCATTAGTATCTGACCTTTCAATATCAATATGATGCTGAAACTGCCTCTGCAAGCTCATCAACAGTCCAGTCATCAGAGGGGGTGTCTGAAAGTTCAACTTCAAACTCCTCTTCTATGGAGCTTATAAGCTCCTGCATTTCAAACTCATCGCTGACAATACTGTCAAGTGTAGTACTGCCGCTGATATCATTAGCATCCATTCCAAAAGCATCACTAATCAAAGCAATTAATTTTTCAAGAGTCATAAATCATTTCTCCTTTTAACAAAAAATTGAATCAGCTGTTTGATATTTGATTTTTAAGTGCTGAAAGTCCCCTTTCAGCAAGAGCTTTATACCTGAGTTTTTTATCCCTGATTTTTTCAGGAAGTGGTGGTACCAGACCAAATGCTGCACCCATTGGCTGGAAGTTTTTTATAGATTCATCTGCTACATACCTGGCAAGCTGACCGGTAATGGTAAACTCATTTGGTACAAATTTCTCTTTTCCCTCAATCTTATTTGCCATATTTATGCCTGCAAGCATACCTGACATAGCAGACTCCATATAGCCCTCAACCCCTGTTATCTGCCCTGCAAAGAACAGATTGCCTCTTTTTCTGAATGAAAAATCATCATTCAGCAGGCGGGGTGAATCAATAAATGTGTTTCGGTGCATTACACCGTAGCGTACAAACTCAGCATTCTCAAGAGCAGGTATAAGTGAAAATACTCTTTTTTGCTCGGGGAATTTCAGGTTTGTCTGGAAGCCTACTAAGTTATACATAGTACCTTCCCTGTTCTCTTTGCGAAGCTGAAGATTTGCCCATGGTCTGTGACCTGTACTGGGGTCCACAAGACCAGTCGGCTTCATAGGACCGAACCTGATGGTATCGTGCCCACGTGATGCCATAACCTCAACCGGCATACAGCCCTCATATACATCCTTGCGCTTGTCAAATTCGTGTATATCCGCACTCTCCGCATTTATAAGAGCATCGTAAAAAATCTCATACTCTTCTTTATTCATAGGGCAGTTGATGTAATCATCAGGCTCCCCTCTGTCATAGCGGGACTGCATAAAGGCTTTATCGTAATTTATACTGTCGGCAGTTACTATAGGGGCTGCCGCATCAAAGAAGTTAAGACTGCCTCCGCAAAGCTCTTTAATCTTTTCGCTTAAAGCTTCGCTTGCAAGAGGACCTGCAGCAATAATTACATTGCCCTCAGGAATTTCTGTAACTTCCTCTCTGATAAGAGTGATTTTATCGCAGGCCATGATTTTTTCGGTAACCAGAGCTGAAAACTTATCTCTGTCCACAGCAAGGGCTCCGCCTGCAGGCACGGATGTAGCTTTTGCACACTCCACACAAAGGGAGCCCATCATCTCCATCTCTGCCTTCATCATACCTGCGGCACTTTCCACTCTGAGAGCCTTGAATGAGTTGGAGCATACCAGCTCTGCAAGACCTTCCATTGAATGGGCGGGGGAAAACTTAACAGGCTTCATCTCATAGAGCTCAACCTCTATTCCCCTCTGGGCTAACTGCCATGCTGCCTCACAGCCTGCAAAGCCGCCGCCGATAACTTTTACTTTATCCATAATTATTTCTTACTGCTTTTTCTTGTGGATACCTTTTTTGCGTTTACACAGCTTGCGTTGCCGCAGTAGGGTTTGTTGCCCTTCTTTGCAAACATTGCCTTGCCACACTCGGGGCAGGTATCACCTGTGGGGGGATCCCAGCTTACATAATTGCACTTGGGGTAATTGCTGCAGCCAAAGAAGAGATAGCCTCTCTTTGACCTCTTTTCAACAATGTTGCCTCCACATTCGGGGCAGGCACCCTGACCAAGTACAAGGGGCTGAACGTTGTTACAAGCGGGGTAATTTGAGCATCCGAGGAATCTGCCGAAACGACCGGACTTAATTACCATCATGCTTCCGCACTTGTCGCAGGGGATATCGGTTTTATCCTCTTCAAGCTGAATCTTTTCGCCTCTCATATCCTCACGGGCTTTGTCAACCTGCTTCTTGAGGTCGGGATAGAAATCATCCAGCATCTTTATGTAATCAGTTTCACCTACGCCAACCTTATCAAGGTCGCTCTCCATACGGGCGGTGAACTTTGTATCTACAATCTTGGGGAATCTGTCTTTAAGAAGGTTTGTTACAGCTGTGCCAAGCTCTGTGGGGGCAAGCTGCTTCTGCTTACGCTCAACATACTCTCTTGCAGTAATTGTAGAGATGATTGAAGCGTAGGTTGAAGGTCTGCCAACACCATTCTCTTCAAGCTCCTTGATAAGTGAAGCTTCTGTATATCTTGCAGGGGGCTGAGTAAAGTGCTGTGCGGGGGTAACCTCACGAAGCTTAAGAGTTTCATCCTGCTTAACCTCAGGAAGGACATTCTTGTTTACTTCCTCCTCAGCAAGGTCATAAACTCTTGTGAAACCGTCAAACTTAACTGAGTAGCCTGTAGCTGTAAGAATGCAGTACTTATCTGCTTCGCTATCCTTATGTGAGATAACCTCAACCTTTGTGGTATTCTGTACGCAGGGAGCCATAAGGCAGGCAATAAATCTGCGCCAGATAAGTGTATATAACTTCAGCTGATCTGCTGAAAGGTCATTTTTTACCATCTCAGGTGTAAGAGAGGGGGTAGAAGGTCTGATAGCCTCGTGACCATCCTGTGCTGCTGCACTTGTTTTATAAATATTGGGCTTTGCAGGTACATAATCTGCACCGTAGGTATCTTTAATATACTGTGTGCCTGCTGCACGGGCTTCGTCTGAGATACGGAGTGAGTCTGTTCTCATGTAAGTGATAAGACCCATGCTGCCCTGACCTGTGATTTCAACACCTTCGTAAAGCTCCTGAGCGGCTCTCATTGTACGGGATGCCTGGAAGCCAAGCTTCTTTGAAGCCTCCTGCTGAAGGGTAGATGTTGTAAATGGAGGTGCGGCTCTCTTGCTCTTTGAGCCCTTCTTAATTGACTTTACCTCAAACTCTGAACCTTCAAGGCGGTCAACATATTCCTTTGCGCCTTTTTCATCAGTGATTTTTACCTTGCCGTTTTCGTCTGACTCAAGAGTAGTTTTAAGCACTCTTCTTGCCTCTGTTGCAAGCTTTGTTTCTATGGTCCAGTATTCATCAGGAACAAAGGCATTTATTTCTGCTTCACGGTCAACTATAAGCCTTACTGCCACACTCTGTACACGACCTGCGGAAAGACGGGGTCTGATTTTCTGTGAAACAAAGGGGCTTAAGGTGTAGCCTACAAGACGGTCAAGAATACGCCTTGCCTGCTGTGCATTAACAAGGTCCATATCCACGCTGCGGGGGTTATCCATACCTGCCTTGATACCGGACTTTGTAATTTCATTAAATGTAACTCTGTTGGCATCCTTAAGATTAAGACCAAGCACTGTTGCAAGGTGCCATGAGATGCCTTCTCCCTCACGGTCAGGGTCGGTTGCGAGGTAAACTTTTTCGCTTGCTTCAGCCTTAGCCTTAAGCTCAGCAACCAGCTTTGCCTTCTCAGGGATAGTTTCATACTTAGGTGCATAGTTGTTGTTTACATCAACATTAAGCTTTTTGTCAGGTAAATCTCTTACGTGACCCTTTGATGCTACAACCTCATAGCCGCTGCCTAAATATTTTTTAATTGTGTTGGCCTTTGCGGGGGACTCAACTATAACCAGTTTAGACATTTGCAAATTCTCCTAATAATTTTACTTTAACCTCAGACACGCACGTAGCTTTTGCCTTCAGTCTGTTCTGCATAGCCGAAAAGCTCCAGCTCTGTAAGTGCGGCCATAACCTTAGGCGGTGTAAGACCACTCAGAGCGCAGATTTCATCGGAATGCAAGGGCTCTCTGCCCAGCAATTTATAAACCGTAAGTGCATCACCCGCAATATCTGTGGGCACTGCATCTGATTTCGGCTTATCCTCAGGTGCTTTGGCATCTGTCAGGTAAGGATATAAACTGCTGTAAGCATAAATAATATCCTCAGATGAGGTTACAACCATTGCACCATCTTTTATTAACTTATTAACCCCTGTGTGGGATGTATCCAGAATGCTGCCAGGCACTGCAAAAACTTCCTTGCCCTGCTCAAGGGCACAATTTGCAGTAATAAGTGAGCCACTCTTTTCGCCTGCTTCCACCACAAGCACACCTTCGCTTAAGCCAGATATAATTCTGTTGCGAAGTGGGAAAGTAGTTCTGCTTGCAGGAGCAAAGGGAGGGTACTCTGTAACTACCGCACCGTTTTTTGCAATCTCTCTGCGCATTGCATCATTTGAAACAAGGTATCTTGTTCCAAGACCACATCCAAGCACACATACAGTGGGAGCTCCTGCGGAAAGGGCTCCTTCGTGAGCCGCTGAGTCTATACCCAGAGCTCCACCGCTGACTACAACTGCGCCTTTCTCTGATATTTCAGAGGCAAGCTTCCTTGCAATCTTTGCACTGTCATAAGATGGGTTTCTTGTGCCTACAATACCTATTGCAAGCTTACCCTCAAGGCAGGTTATATCGCCATCACAAAAAAGAACCAAAGGCATATCTATAAGATTCCTGAGTGATTCGGGATATTCACTGCTTTGTGGTGTATATATCTTCCAGCCGTTTTTACGGCAGATTGATATCGCATTATCTGCTGCCTCAAGTGTGACAGCCTCAAGCTTATCCAGCTTATTCTTTGTGAATACGCCGGAGATAATTCTGTCCATCCTGCTGGCTTTGTATAAATCCTCAGGCTCAGGATAAACTGATAATACCTCATCAGTCCTTGCCCCTGCACCAAGAGCCATTGAGAGCCATATCCAATACTTTATATCACTCATCTTTTAAGCTCCCAGGCAAGTATGGCAGCGGCGGCAGATGCGTTAAAGCTTTCTGCTCTGCCCTCCATAGGGATTGTTGCCCTTACCTTGCAGGCATTTATAACCTCATCGGTAAGTCCGTTGCCCTCATTACCTATACAGCAGATTACTCCGCCATCTTTATTAACCTTGCGGATATCCTCTGCATCCTTCCTTGGCACAGATGCAATAGTGAGCATATCTGTGCTGCTTAAAAGCTCACTGAGATTATCGCAAAGCATAACCGGCATACGAAGGGATGAGCCCATAGCTGCACGCAAGGCTTTAGGGTTATAAATATCACAGCCCCCGCTTACTATAAGACCATCAAGACCGATTGCCTCTGCGCTGCGGCAGATAGCACCAAGGTTTGAGGGGTCCTGCACATTCTCAAGGGCAAGATATTTACCATCAGGATTTATCTGACAGCTGTTATCTTTCATTTTGCAGATACAGAATACGCCCTGAGCAGAGCCTGTATCTGACATTTTAGATGCTACCTCTTTGCTGATTTCGTAGCATTCACTGCAAGCGGATGTTATATCTGCAATGTACCTTTCGTACTTTGTAAGGGCATCTGAAGTAAAGAAGGCACGCACAATCTCTATGCCTGATACTGCCGCATCAGAGCAGAGCCTTGCACCCTCAAGAAAGAATTCACCATTCTCATTGCGCTTTGAGGCAGATGAGGAAAGCTGCACGGCATATTTTATTTTTTCGTTGGCTCTTGCCGTAATCCTTTCCATAGGGCATACCATCCTTATTTTAATTATATATATATTATATTCATATTGTGCAATTGTCAACATTATTTTGCCTAATATTATAAAGCTTAAAAAATGCTTAAAATTTACCTCCATATATAGTATACAAGCCTAAATGACACCCCTATAAAACTAAAAGCACCCCGAAGGGTGCTTTGTATTAAAGGCCTATATCCTCTTCATCATCAAGAAGCATTGCAGGCTTGTTGTAGCCTTCAAATTCAACTACAACTATCTCATTTTTGCCTTTTTTAAGCCAGGGTGCGGGCAGATATGCACTGTGCTGAGGGCCAACCTCCCAGTAACGGGAGAGGACCTTGCCGTTTACTATGATAATGCCCTTCTTAAAATCGGGAAGCTTTACAAATGTATCGCAGCACTCATCAATTTCAAGCTCTGCTTTAAGCATAATGGGCTCACCATCAAAGGCGGGTACATCGTCACACCACTGTACTTTTGAGATATCTGTAAAGGGAAGTGGGTATGCTGTCCAATGGAAAATAAAGTTATTGCCAAGACCTATGCCGTAGGTGATGCCCTTTGCATCCTTGAGCCTTGCACCATAATTGGTACGGCCCATATTCTCTACAAGCACATCAAGGGTGTTGCCTTCCTTATCAAAAGCAAGCCTTACCTTATTTTCTTTATCATTTACATACTGGATGCCCTGGAATTTGCGGTCCTTGTAGATATAACCTCTGTCACGGACATCCTGAAGGCGTACTGCCTGCTCCTCACGTGGACCTCTTACATTGGCACGGTAAAGAATGTAGCCGTAGCCCTGACCGAGCTTTTCCATTGATACGGGGTTTACAAGCTCTGTAGGTGTGCTGAGATTATCAAGGTTATCAAATACCTTTGCGCTCTTTGTGAATTTTATTTCACCATAGTTTTTCTTCTTAATTGGCTCAGGCATTTCAACATCGGGGATAGGTGCATATTTTGCAATTACATCCCTCATAAGCCAGTATTTTTCGGTTAAATTACCGCTCTCGCCTACGGGTGCGTCATCATCGTAGCTGTTTACTGTAGGCTCATATTTCTCATAGAAATTAGCACCATTCATATAGCCGAAGTTAGTGCCGCCATGGAACATATAGCAGGAAATACTTGCGCCGAGGCTAAGGATTTCATCCATATTTTCAGCTGCTTCTTTGGGGTCTCTGTGGTGGTGATCCTCTGTCCAATGGTCAAACCAGCCATTCCAATACTCTGTACACATAAGAGGACCATCGGGCTGATATTCACGAAGGCGGGCAAACTGCTCCTTTGCTCTTGAGCCGAAGTTTGCAGTTTTATGAATTTCGGGTACGGTACCGCCTGTAAGCATTTGATACTCTGCACCATCTGATGTAAAGAAGGGTACATCTATGCCACGCTTTGCCATACCATCAGCCATATATCTGATGTATTCGCTGTCGTCACCGAAGCTGCCGTATTCATTCTCTACCTGTACAAGAATTACATTGCCGCCCTTTGTAATCTGATGCTTTGCTATGCGGGGAATAAGGTCATCAAAATATCTGTCACATGCTGCGATATACTCTTTATCCATGCAGCGAAGGTGCATGCTGTCACTCTTACAAAGCCACCAGGGCAGACCGCCGAAATCCCACTCTGAGCAGATGTAAGGACCGGGGCGTACAATAGCGTAAAGACCTAAATCCTCAGCAATTTTAAGGAATTTTTCAAGGTCAAGCATATCATTATAATCAAATACGCCTTCCTCAGGCTCGTGCAAATTCCATGCACAGTAGGTTTCAACTGTATTGAAGCCGCAGGCTTTTAATTTTGTGAGTCTGTCAAGCCAATATTCACTAGGCACACGGAAATAGTGAATTGCACCTGCTATAACTCTGAAGGGCTCATCATTAAGATAAAAGCCATCTTTTTTTATTTCAAATTTACCCATAGTTTTCTCCTGTAAACTGAAGTTTTTCTGCACTGCTTAATATATCATATCAGCAATATAGTTTGCAACATAATATTAAAATAACAATTTATAAAGAGCCTTCTGTCTCTTATATATCAAGAGTTTTTCACATTTTATATTTAAAAGTGAATTATTTTGCCCACTCAAAATTTTCTTTACCTGCACCTAATTCAAAATGATATTTTACAATACCAAGGTCAATTTTTGTGTAAGCAAAAATGCCGAATTTTGCAGTAACAACATTACCATCACGAGTGAAGGAGAAACGCTGCTGATTGATAGCGGTAGGAGCATTGAGAGCTGCCTTTATGCCGTTTTTATACCATTCGGGGCTGTCAGCTTTTACATCTGAAACCTCTTCAGGTGTTTTTGATTTACGGGGATGACCCTGAGTTTCGCCATAGCCTACAGATATGATAAGGTGAAGCTTTTCGCCCTTGCTTTCGTCTGCTTCTACAAGGCTCTTTTTATATGAGCCACCAATCCAGCAGGTATTAAGACCAAGCTCCTGAGCGTATAAAACAAGCATTTCACCGTAATAGCCGATATCTATGGAAGCACTTTTATCGCCCACCATAGCAAAATAGTTGCTGCAGCCTGTAATTTTACCGTAAACAGGGTTGTTAATCTTAAAGCACTCAGGCTCATTTATAAAAAGCTGAATGTGAAGACCGCTGATTTTATTTACTTCCTCAACCTTTGCCTGAAGAAGCGCAACCTTATCCTCTTCAATAGGCTTATCAATATATTTACGTACAGAATGTCTGCTTTCCATAAGTTCAAAATTTGTCATAATATCACCTCGTAAAATTGTAGATATAGTTTACACTAAATAAATTAAAAATAAAATACAAAAAATAAAATAAAAGCGCTATTCAAAAGAATACCGCCTGAATGATACAAATATAAGATATATGTATTGTTACTATGCAGGATATAAACCCACATAAACAAACAATTTACAATAAAGCAAACAAAACATCAATATAAACGAAAAGAGAGTCCCTATTGGAACTCTCAATTCTTAATGTGTTTTTCAACACACCCTGAAAACTGAACAAAGGTAGATGATGTAGAAAGTAATGAGAATGAACATAGAAGAAAACATTGGTCAAGCCCTCGACCTATTAGTATTGCCAAGCTGAACGTGTCACCACGCTTACACATGCAACCTATCAACCTCATAGTCCATGAGGGGTCTTACTGGCTTACGCCATGGGATATCTTATCTTGGAGGCGGCTTCACGCTTAGATGCTTTCAGCGTTTATCCGTTCCGCACATAGCTGCCCGGCTGTGCTATTGGCATAACAACCGGTGCACCAGCGGTGCGTCCATCCCGGTCCTCTCGTACTAAGGACAGCTCTCCTC